>JBKPRF010000153.1:0-3921 GCA_046734475.1 Chloroflexota bacterium | reverse complement strand
GGGCTGGTCCGCTCGAGGACGCTCATCGCCCGGGCCTTGCCTCGGTCTCGAGCCAGCCCTCGTACATCGACAGGCGGCGGTCGGTTGCCTCGGCCGCGAACCGGGTGTCGTGGGTCGCAGCGAGGACGGCCGTCCCGCCGCGGCCGAGCTCCTCGAGCGCTCGGATGAGCGACTCGTAGCCGCGCCGGTCCTGGCCGAACGTCGGCTCATCGAGGAGCAGCAGTCGGGGCCGCCGGGCCATCGCGGTCGCGAGCGAGAGCCGCCGCTGCTCGCCGCCTGAGAGCTGGTACGGGCTCCGATCGCCGAGGCGGTCGAGCGGCAGGTCGAGCCGAGCCGCGAGCTCGCGGGCCTGGGCCACGTCGGTCTCCCCGAGGCCGAGCTCGACCTCCTCGGCGACGGTTGCGGCCATGAACCCGAGCTCCGGGTCCTGGGGCACGAAGCCGACCGTCGCGGCGAGCTCTGTGGGTGCCATGCGGCGCGGGTCGCGTCCCGCGAGCCGCACCACACCCGCCCCGGCCCGGAGCGCGCCGGCGGCGAGCCGGAGCAGCGTCGACTTGCCGCTGCCGTTGGGCCCGACGAGCGCGACCCGCTCCCCCGCATCGATGTCGAGCGTCACGTCGCGAAGGGCGGGGTTGCCCGGCTCATAGGAGTACCAGGCGTCCCGCAGCTGCAGGATCGGCTCGCCTCGGGCCCTGGCGGCTGCCGCGGATCTGGCCACGGAGCGCGTCTGCGTGCCGTCCGACGGCAGCCAGATCCCCGCTTCCGCCAGGCGCGGTCCGGACCGCCTGAGGACCTCGCCCGGCGGCCCGGCGTCGATCGCGCGTCCATCCGAGCCCAGCGCCAGGACCCTGCTCGCCAGCGGCCAGGCCCGATCGGCGCGGTGATCGACGAGCACGATCGTCACCGCCTTCGATCGGGCGAGCGCCTCGATGCGCGAGTAGACGGCGTCAGCGCCGGTCGGATCGAGGTTGGCCGTCGGCTCGTCGAGGATCAGGAGTGATGGCCGGGGAGCCTCCACGCCCGCGAGCGCGAGCCGTTGCTGCTCGCCGCCGGAGAGGCGGTTCGAGCGGCGGCGCTCGAAGCCCGCCAGCCCGACGTCGGCGAGGGCCGCCGGCACTCGTTCGCGCATCTCGGCGAGCGGCCAGGCCCGGTTCTCGAGCCCGAACGCAACGTCGTCCTCGGCCAGCTCGCCGACGAGCTGGCTCGCCGGATCCTGGAAGAGGATCCCGATCGCGCCGGACGCCGCGCGGGCAGGAACCGTGCCGCCGCCCGGCTGCGGGTCGACCGAGAGCTCGCCCGTCAGCTCGCCGGGCGCTTCGCCCGGAAGCAGCCCCGCGATGGCCCGCGCCAGCGTGCTCTTGCCGGAGCCCGACGGCCCGGCCAGGACGAGGACGCTGCCCGGCTCGACCTCGAACGTCAGCCCGGCGAACGCCTCCCGAGCCGCGCCGGCGTAGCGGAACCCGAGCTCACGGACCCGGATCGCTGGCGCCGTCAGGCCGGGAAGCCCTGCAGGACGCCGGTCCGGCGCAGCGCGGACACGAGCAGGGTCGAGCCGACCGCCACGATCGCGATCGCCGAGACCGCCATCACGATCCCGCGGAGGAGCTGGATGTCGACGCTCGTGTCGGCGTAGTAGATCGCCCAGTCGTGGAGCCAGGCCGCCGCGGCGCTCGCGATGGCGGCGGCCGACAGCACCGGCAGCGACCAGGCGCGGTACCGCGTCACGAAGAACACCACTTCGGCCGCGGCGCCCTGGAGCAGCCCCGACAGCAGGACGTCGACGCTCCAGACGTTGCCGGGCATGAACATCGAGACGGCCGCCGCGACGGTCTCCGCGAAGATCGCGGCACCGGGCTTCCGGATGATGAGCGGTGCCAGCACCGCGGGCATGAGCCACATGCCGTAGAGCAGGAAGTTCGGCAGCGGCGTCGCGCCGCTCGCCGGGGCGAGCACGTTCCAGACGTTGTTCCACACGGCGAAGACGGCGCCGAACGCGACGCCGATGACGGCCGCGACGAGGATGTCCCGAGTGCGCCAGGCCATGAGATCGACCTCCAAGAGCTGAAACACGCCGGCCTCTGGAGGAGGACGGCGTGAGCATCGAGTCTCGGGCCTGCTTCCTTCGCCGGTACGAGCCGGATCAGGTTCGGCGGGTCTGTGGCCGGAGCCACACTCTCAGCGCGTCAGCGCTCCCCGGAGGCGTATTCGGTTGCGGCCATCCTAGACGTTGGCCCGGATCCACGCGACGACGTCGTCGAGGACGAGGTCCTTGTCGATGTCGTTGTGGAGCTCGTGGCGGCCAGCCTCGTAGACCCGGCGCTCGACCCCGGGCCGGCCTTCGAAGACCTCGCTCGAGACTGTGGGCACGAGCCGATCGTCGGCGCCGTGGATCACGAGGGTCGGGATCGCGAGCCGATCGAGCGCCGCGACGACGCGGGCCTGCTCGGCGATCGCGGCCGCCCCGAGCCGCATCGTCGAGCGGTGCTCGTTCAATGGATCGGCCAGGTAGTCGACGTGGACCGCGGGATCGCGCGACAGGATGCCGGCCGGCAGGCGATTCGCGATCCGCGTGCCCGGCGCGACCCGCGACAGCACGGCGACGAGGGCTCGCTGCCAGGCCGGGAGCGCCGCCGCCACGGCCGGCGCCGAGAGGACCAGCAGGTCCGGCCGGTTGCGCGCGTCGAGGACATAGCCGAGGCAGACGAGCCCTCCGAGCGAATGGCCGTACAGGACGAAGGGTGCGGCCGGCGTCCGCCCTCGGAGGACGGCGATCCGATGCTCGAGGTCGTCGTGATGCTGGGCCCAGCGGTCGACCCACGCCCGCCGCCCGCCCGAGCCCCCGAACCCCCGCAGGTCGATCCCGTGGGCATCGATCCCGGCCGCCGCGAAGTGGCGGCCCACGTGCTCGTAGCGGCCCGAGTGCTCGGCCAGCCCGTGGACGATCAGCAGCCGCGCCCACGTCTCGCCGCTCGCCGGCCAGTGCCGCACGAGCAGCTGCGTGCCGTCCGGCGCCGCGTGCCGATCGACGATCGAGGTCACGATCGGCAGCCTACGCTACGGCCATGGACGATCGAGCTGGGCCGTGGGTCGAGATCGCCGACCGCGTCTTCACCCGGCGCTACCGGTTCAACGACCAGGAGATCGGGGTGGTCCTCGGCGACGGCGAGGCCCTCGTCGTCGACACCCGCCTCTCCGAGCGTCAGGGCCGCGAGATCCTCGACGACCTCCTGGAGATCACCCGCGCCCCGGTGACGATCGTCGTCGACACCCATTGGCACAGTGACCACACGTTCGGCAACCACGTCTTCCGGCCGGCGACGATCTGGGGCCACGAGCGCTGCGGGCCGCGGATGCTCGAGACCGCTCAGCTCGCGATCGACCGCATCGGCGCCGGCATGCCGGAGCTCGCCGAGGAGCTCGCGGAGATCACCCTCGATCCGCCAAACCGGAGCTTCAGCGAGCACGCGGTCCTCGAGGTCGGCGGCCGCCGGGTCGAGCTGCGCTACCTCGGCCGCGGCCATACCGAATCGGACATCGTGATCGAGGTGCCCGACGCCGGCGTGCTCTTCGCGGGCGACCTGCTCGAAGACGGCGCGACGCCCTACTTCGGCGATGGCTTCCCGCTCGACTGGCCCGAGACCGCGTCGCGCCTGGCCGAGCGCTGCCGCGGGCCGGTCGTGCCGGGCCACGGCGCGGTCCGCGATCGGGCCTTTGCCGACGAACAGGCCGCGGGCTTCCTCGAGATCGCCCGGCTCGGTCGCGAGGTCCAGGCCGGCAGGCTGACGCTCGACGATGCGATCGCCGCGTCACCGTTCGATCCGAAGACCTCCCGCGAGCCGCTCGAGCGGACGCTGGCCCAGCTGCGAGGCGAGCTGGACTAGGTCCCCATCGACGAGGCGATCGCGGCGCCCGTCTCGGCGT
>JBKPRF010000152.1:0-6636 GCA_046734475.1 Chloroflexota bacterium | reverse complement strand
GGATCGAGGCGGTCTGTCCGATGGAGGCCGAGTTCGGCCAGCCGGAGTGGCAGTTCGGCAACGCCAGCTACGGATTCCTGCCCGGCGGCGCGATCCTGGCCATCGCGCGCTCCGACGGTCGCGACCGGCTCCTGCGAATTGGCGTCGACGGCTCGAGCCACGAGATCGACGTGCCATACACCGAGATGAGCTCGCTCTCGATCGACGGCGACCGCGTCGTCCTCCGGGCAACGTCGCCGACCGAGCCGGCGGCGATCGTCGACATCTCTGTCGACGGCGACGTCGAGGTCCTGCGCCGTGCCACGCCGTTCCCGCCGGATCCGGCGGACGTCTCGGTCCCGACCCACATCGAGTTCCCGACGACCGGCGGCCGGACGGCCTTCGGCAACTTCTACGCCCCGACGAGCCAGCGCTACGAGGGACCCGCAGGCGAGCTCCCGCCGCTGATCGTCACGAGCCATGGCGGCCCGACGAGCTCGGCGTTCTCCGGGTTCGCCACGGGCATCCAGCTCTTCGCCAGCCGCGGCTACGCGGTGCTCGATGTCGATTACGGCGGCAGCACCGGCTACGGCCGCGAGTACCGCAAGCGGCTCGAGGGCGAGTGGGGGGTCGTCGACGTCGACGACTGCGTGGCCGGGGCCGAGTGGCTCGCCGAGCAGGGCCTCGTCGACGGCGAGCGGCTCGCGATCCGGGGCGGCAGCGCGTCGGGCTTCACGACCCTCGCCGCCCTCGCATTCCGGGACACGTTCCGGGCTGGCACGACGTACTTCGGGATCGGCGATCTCCGAGGCTTCGTGAAGGACACCCACAAGTTCGAGTCGCGCTACCTCGAATCGCTGGTCGGCCCGTGGCCCGACACGAAGCAGCGCTATCTCGACCGATCACCGAGTCTCCACGCGGCCCAGATCACCGCCCCGGTCCTCGTCCAGCAGGGGGCCGAGGACCGGGTCGTTCCGCCATCCGAGGCGGAGCGGATCGTCGACGCCCTCTTCGAGCGCCACATCCCGCACGCCTACCTGCTCTTCCCGGGCGAGGATCACGGGTTCCGCGGGCGCGACGCGATCATCCGGTCCTTCGGCGCCGAGCTCAGCTTCTATGCCCAGGTGTTCGGCTTCGAGCCTGCCGACGCGGTCGAGCCGGTCCCAATCCAGTTCCTCGACGAGGCCCGCGCGGCAGCGTCGTAGTCGCCCGCGCGATGCCGGACACACTGTCCCGCCGGACCCTCAACCGAACGCTGCTCGCGCGACAGCTCCTGCTCGAACGGGTCAAACGCCCGGCGCTCGAGGTCGTCGAGCACCTCGTCGGCATGCAGGCGCAGGCGCCCCTCGCGCCATACGTGGCCCTCTGGAGCCGCGTTGACGGGTTCGACCCGACAGAGCTCAGCGGGCTGCTCGAGCGGCGCGATGCGGTTCGCGCGGTCGGCATGCTCCGGACGACGATCCACCTCCTGAGCGACCGCGACGCGCTCGCGCTGGCGCCGGTCATGCGGGACGTCTGGGAGCGGTCATTTCGGAACACGCCGTACCGGCGCAACATCGAGGGGATCGATCCCGAGGAGCTCGCCGCCGCGGGCCGGGCGCTGCTGGAGGACGGACCCCTCCGGCCGATCGACCTCGGACGGCGGCTCGCCGAACGCTGGCCGGGCCGCGATCCGATCTCGCTGGCGATGGGCGTCCGGGACCGAACGCCGATCGTCCAGGTCACGCCCCGAGGCATCTGGGGCCAATCGGCGGCGCCCGCGCTCGCCGTCCTGCCGACCTGGCTCGGGCGGCCGCTAGCGAAGTCGACCGACCCCGCCCCGTTCGTCCTGCGCTACCTGCGCGCGTTCGGGCCGGCCTCGACGCAGGACATCGCGACCTGGTCGTGGCTCCAGGGTGTTCGTGCGATCGTGGATCGCCTCGGGCCGCGGCTGCGCCGCTACCGCGACGAGGACGGCCGGGAGCTGCTCGACGTCGAAGACGCCGAGCTGACCGACGAGGGCGTCCCGGCGCCGCCGCGGTTCCTGCCCGAGTACGACAACCTGCTGCTGTCGCATCGGGACCGCCGGCGCGTCCTGGATCGGCCGTTCTCGGCGCTGCCGCTCCCGGCGGGCAACGGAGCGCGACTCGGCACCTTCCTCGTCGACGGCTTCGTCGCGGGCACCTGGGAGGTCATCCGGAGCGAGCGCCGGGCGACGCTGCGGCTCGCGACCTGGCGGCCGCTCGAGGTCTCGCAACGGACGGCACTCGAGGCCGAGGCCGAGGCACTGCTGGCATTCCTGGCACCCGAGGGCTCGGGCGCGATCGACATCGCGGGAGCCTCATAGACCAGCGCGAGGGACGTCCGGTCAGCCGAGGAGGTCGCGCAGCACGGAGAGTCCGCGGTGGACCTCCTCGAACGAGGTCGAGAGCGGCGACAGACCGATCCGGATCGAGTCGGGAGCACGGAAGTCCGGCAGGACCCGGTGCTCGATCAGCTCGCGGGTGAGCCGCCGAGCGTCAGGGTGGCGGATGGCGATGTGGGCTCCGCGGCGGCGGGCGTCGCGCGGTGAGCCGAGCGTGCAGCCGACCGGGGCGAGCCAGGCATCGTGGAGCTCGATCGCGTACTCGGTCAGGGCCAGCCCCTTGGCCCGGATCCGATCGATGCCGGCCTCGGCCGTCAGCTCGATCCCGGCGGCCGCCACCCGCAGGCCGATGATCCCCGGCGTGCCGACGAGCCAGCCGGCGATGCCCGGCCGGCGCTCGAAGACGGGCCCCATCTCGAACTGCTCGCGCTGGGCGAACCAACCCTGGATCGGGGGCCGGAGCTCCTCCTGGAGCTCGCGCCGGACGTAGATGAACGCCGGGGCCCCCGGGCCGCCGTTCAGGTACTTGTACGTGCAGCCGACCGCCAGGTCGGCGCGGTTCGCGCCGAGCTCGACCGGGATCGAGCCGCCGGCATGCGACAGGTCCCACAGGACGAGGGCGCCGGCGTCCCGGGCGGCGGAGGTGACGGCCACAAGATCGACGATCGCGGCGGAGCGGTAGTTGACCGCCGAGAGGATGACGAGTGCGACCTCGGCGTCGAGGGCCGCGGCGACGTCTTCAGTGGTGAGGCCCTCGACCGGATCGCCGTCGAGCCAGCGGATCTCGAGGTCTCGCTCCCGTGCGAGCCCCTCGACGATGTAGCGATCGGTCGGGAACTCCGAGCGCTCGATGACGATCGCCCGCCGGTTCGGGCGGGCGTCGAGCGCGGCGGCGCCGAGGCGGTACAGGTTGACTGTCGTCGAGTCGGCGACCACGACCTCGTCGGCGGCCGCGCCGAGCACGCCGGTCGCGAGGGTCGCGCCGACGCGAAGTGGTTCGTCCAGCCAGCCCTCGAACTCCCAGCCGCGGATCAGCGCGTCGGCCCATTGCTCGCCGGTCTTCCGCATCGCCTCGAGCGCGGCGAGCGGCGGGCGGCCGAGCGAGTTGCCGTCGAAGTACACGACCTCGGGATCCCGGACCGCGAACCGGTCGCGGAACGGGGCCAGCGGATCGGCCGCATCAAGTGCCCGCCCACGCTCCCGCAGTGCCTGATCGGCGTTCATTGCGCGAGTCTACGAGGGCCTGATCGGGCCTCGTCGGCAGGCGCGAAGGGCGCCGGTGGTACGCTCCCCGCCGACTCAACGCAGCGAGGGCCAATGACCAGCATCGTCGACGCGCCGGAGTACCTGTTCACCTCGGAATCGGTCACCGAGGGCCATCCGGACAAGCTCTGCGATCAGGTCAGCGACGCGATCCTCGACTCGATCATCGCCCACGACCCCGACGCGCGCGTGGCCTGCGAGACCGCGACGACGACCGGCCTCGTCGTCGTCCTCGGCGAGATCAGCACGGACACCTACGTCGACTTCCAGCAGGTCGTCCGGGACACGGTTCGCGACATCGGCTACACGCGGGCCGACTACGGCTTCGACTACCAGACCTGCGGGACGCTGATCTCGATCAAGGAGCAGTCGCCGGACATCGCCCAGGGCGTCGACGCCGCGCTCGAGACGCGCGGCGAGACGCTCGACGCCGGGGAGCTCGGGGCCGGCGACCAGGGGATGATGTTCGGGTTCGCCTGCCGCGAGACGCCGGAGCTCATGCCGCTCCCGATCGCCCTGGCCCACCGGATGGCCCGTCGCCTGGCCGAGGCTCGCAAATCCGGCCAGCTGCCGTACCTCCGGCCCGACGGCAAGACCCAGGTCACGGTCGAGTACGGCAACGGCAAGCCGGTCCGGGTCCGGACCGTCGTCATCGCTGCCCAGCATGACCCCGATGTCCGCGCCAACCAGCTCACCGACGACATCGTCGAGGCCGTGATCCTGCCGTCGATCCCGCGGGACCTCCGGCCATCGGATCCTGTGATGCACGTCAACCCGACGGGCCGATTCGTCGTCGGTGGCCCGATGGGCGACGCCGGCCTGACCGGGCGCAAGATCATCGTCGACTCGTACGGCGGGATGGCGCGCCACGGCGGCGGCTGCTTCAGCGGCAAGGACCCGACGAAGGTCGATCGGTCCGGTGCGTACGCCGCCCGGTGGGTGGCCAAGAACGTCGTGGCCGCGGGACTCGCCGACCGGTTCGAGATCGAGGTCGCGTACGCGATCGGGATCGCGAAGCCGCTGCAGCTCTCGGTCGAGACGTTCGGCACCGGCAAGATCCCGGACGCCGAGATCCTCGGCCTGATCGAGAAGCATTTCGACCTGCGGCCCGCCTCGATCATCGCGGCGCTCGACCTGCGCCGGCCGATCTACCGCCAGACCGCGGCCTACGGCCACTTCGGCCGGCCGGACCTCGACCTGCCGTGGGAGCGCGTCGACAAGGCCGATCTCCTTGCGGCGGATGCCGGTGTACGGATGCCCGAGGCCGTCCCGGCCGCCTGACGCCCGTCGGGCCGTCGCGCCGTCGCGCCGATAGGATGGCGCGATGTACGCCGTCATCCTCGCCGGCGGCGGTGGAACGCGGCTGTGGCCGCTCAGCCGGCCCGAAACGCCCAAGCCATTCCTGCCCCTCCTCGGTGATCGGTCGCTCCTGCAGTTGACGGTCGACAGGCTCGTCGGCCATCCCGAGCTGAGCCTCGCCACGGAGGACGTCACGGTCGTGACGGACCGCCGCTACGCGCGCCTCGTGCAGGCCCAGATTCCCGGTGTCCGGATCGTGGCCGAGCCAGCCGGGCGCAATACCGCCGCGGCTGTGGCCCTCGCGGCGATCGCGATCGACCGCCCGGACGCCGAGGTGATGACGGTCCTGCCGGCCGACCAGCTCATCGCGACGAGCAGGGAGAGCACATACCGGGACGTGCTCCAGGCGGCTGAACAGGAGCTGGCGAAGGGCGCCTTCGGGCTCGACCAGCCACTCGTGACGCTCGGCGTCCAGACGACGCGCCCGGCGACGGAGTACGGCTATCTGCTGCCGGACCCGACGGTCCGCCAGGGCCCGTCCTACGGCACCAACCACCGGCTCGACTCGCATCTCCTCCGGGCCTTCGAGGAGAAGCCAACCGCGGAGCGGGCGACCCAGCTCCGGAACGATCCGGGCGCAGCCTGGAACGCCGGCATCTTCCTGTGGCGTCGCCGGGCGATCCGCGAGGCGCTCGGCCGCTACACCGGCCTGCTCACGCTGCTCGAGCCGGTCGTCGACAAGGAGAGTGGCCTCCGAGCCGCCTACGACCAGCTGCGGCCGCTGTCCATCGACACGGCCGTGATGGAGGGCGCCGCCCGCGACCGGACCGTCGTCATGGGCTCGATGGATGTCGGCTGGGACGACCTGGGCTCGTGGACCCAGCTGCTGGCCGCGGTGGGCGCGAGCGGGACAGGCCGCGTCGTCGGGCCGGGCACGCAGGCGGAGGCGGGTCCGGAGGATCTGATCGTCGAACGGGTCGACGGCAGGCTCGCCATCGCCGCCGGCCCGCGGGCTATCCTCGCGCCGAGCCCGACCGCGCTGCTGACCGGCGCCGCCACCAGCCGCGACGCCGTCGAGGCGTTGATCGAGCGGGCCTCGGCCTGGGAGGAGCGCGCGTGAGCCCGAATGGAGCGAGCGTCGGTACGGCCCCGGCAGTGCCACCGCAGACCGCGATCGTCTTCGGGACCGACGGCTGGCGGGCCCGGATCGCCGAGGACTTCACGTTCGACAACGTCCGGCGGTGCGCCGACGGCGTGGCCCGCTACGTCCTCGGCAAGGGCGAGCGCGACAAGGGCGTCGTCATCGCCTACGACCGGCGCTTCGCGTCGGAGCACTTCGCGATCGCGGCCGCCGAGGTCCTCCTCGCCCACGACATCCCGGTCGCGTACGCAGTCCACGCCGTGCCGACCCAGATGAGCTCGTACGAGGTGGTCGAGCGCGGGGCAAGCGCGGGCATCGTCATCACCGCCAGCCACAACCCCTGGACCGACAACGGCTTCAAGGTCAAGTCGCCGCACGGCTCCGCCGGCGGCCCCGACATGCTGAAGGTCATCGAGGATGCGATCGCCACGGGCGAGCCGATTGAGCGGCGCCCATTCGCGGACGCGGAGGCTGCGGGGCTCGTGGAGCGCTACGACCCCTACGACGGCTACGAGGAATACGTCCGCCGGACCGTCGACCTCGACGCCCTCAAGGCGGCCGACGTTGACGTCCTCGTCGATCCGATGTACGGCGCAGGCTCGGGCTGGCT
>JBKPRF010000151.1:0-4463 GCA_046734475.1 Chloroflexota bacterium | reverse complement strand
AGCGGCGCCGCGAGACGGATGACGGCGGTCGTCGGCGCCCGGGCGGGGGCGCCGGAGCCGCTTGCACCGGTCGGGCGCAGCCGGACGATCTGGCGGCCGACGTTCGCATCGCGCGCGCCGCCGCCCGCGAGCGAGGGTCGGAACCTGATCCCGTACGTACGGAGGTACTGGAGGATCGCGCCGGGCACGTCGGGCGTCGGCAGCTCGAGGACGTCGAGGCGGAGCGGGTGGCCGAGCGGCTGCGGTTCGATCGATCGGGCCGCGCGATCCGCGGGAGTCCACTCGGCCGAGGTCTCGTCGCGCTCGATGAGGAACGGCAGGTCGCCCGGCGGGGCGTCGGGCAGGGCCATCCGCCAGCGGACGGTCCGGCCGTCGGGTCGCGCTCGCTCGCCCGGCGCGGGATCGCCGAATCTCGCCCCCGAGGCGCGCGCCGACCGGACATCCGCGTCGAGGCCGTCGGTCCGGATCGCCCAGGTCACGAAAGCGCCGCCCGAGGCGAGGCCCGCGAGCGTCGCCGCGCCGAGCCACGACGTTCGGGCCACGGCCTCGTCGACGACCGTGAGCAGCTCGGCGTAGCTGTCCCCGAACCAGGCGATCCGGTTGGCGGTGCCGAGCGCGGGATGCGTGCCGCCGCCGGCCACATGCAGGCCCACGCCACGCTCCAGCGCGGCGGCGGCCGCGTCGAGGTCCGGCACCGCGATGACGACATGGTCGATCGAGGTCAGCATCCGCCGAGCGTAGCCGCGGCCCGGCTAGGATGGCGCGGTGTTCGGTCGGAAATCGGCGGCAGCCACGGCCAACGGCCTCGACTCCCGAGCTCGCCGGCGGCTCGAGCGGTTCGCGGCGATGTTCGACGACATCTCCGAGGGCGATCTGCTTCTCTTCGGCGGCCCGGACGAGCCGGACCCGGTACTCGCCGGAGCGATGCGCGTCGCGGACCTCGCGCTGGGGAACGGCGCGGTTAGGGAATCCACCAAGGCGGCGATCCAGGAGTTCGTCCACGCCGCCCAGGTGCGGTTCGTCGATCGGTTCAGCATCACCGAGCTCATCGGGGTGGGGTCGCGGTCGCGGCCGTCGGCCAACGACCGGGTCCGGGTCTTCAAATCGCTCGAGCGAGCGGTCGTGGCGCTCGTCGTCTGGGATCGGCTCGACGCCGGCGAGCAGGCGTCGCTGGCCGGCCCATGGCGGGAGCTCGTCGAGCACGCGGTCGACGGCGAATGAGCGAGCGCCTGCGGGTCGATCGGACCGGGCCGGGCGGAGTCGTCGCGAAGGTGACCCTGACCCGGCCGGAGCAGCACAACGCCTTCGACGCGTCGCTCATCGCCGAGCTGCGAGCCGCGTTCGCGGCGCTGGAGCGGGAGGGGCCCGACGAGCTGCGTGTCGTGGTCCTCGGCGGCGAGGGCCCGAGCTTCTGCGCCGGCGCCGATATCGGCTGGATGCAGGCCGCCATGCAGCTCGACGTCGAGGGCAACGAGCAGGACGCAATGGCGATGGCCGACATGTTCGAGGCGATCGACACCTGCCCGGTCCCGGTCATCGCCCGCGTCCAGGGCGCCGCGCTCGGGGGCGGGATGGGCCTCTGCGCGGTGGCCGACGTGGTGATCGCCGAATCCGGGTCACGCTTCGGATTCACCGAGACGCGCCTCGGCATTCTGCCGGCCGTCATCTCGCCCTTCGTCGTCGCGAAGATCGGCGAGTCGCATGCCCGGGCCCTGTTCCCCGGCGGGCGCCGCTTCGATGCGCTTCGTGCCCAGCGGATCGGGCTCGTCCACGAGGTCGTCGAGGGCGACGCGGCCCTCGATCTCGCGGTGGACGCCGTCATCGCCGACGTGCTCGCGTCGGGCCCGACGGCGGTGCGGGCCGCGAAGTCGATCGTCAAGGAGATCCGGGGCCTCGGCCACGGGTCGTCGAAATGGCACACGGCTCGAGTCATTGCCCGGCAGCGCGTCAGTGACGAGGCCCGCGAGGGCTTCGCGGCCTTCCGCGACAAGCGTCCCGCGGGCTGGGTGCCCGGCGACCCGGACCGCTCCTAGCTCGCCCCTACTCGACGGGGGACGTGGCGTCCTCTTCGTGGCCGTGATCGGCGATGCGGCGCTCGATCCGGAGATCCGGGACGAACCAGATCGCGGCGACGAGCACGTACAGCCCGACGGAGAGCCACGGGGCGACGAAGGCGATCGGGATGGCGCTGCCGTATGCGGCCAGCGAGATGTAGCCCTTCGAGTCCCGCCCGATAGCCTCGGCGATCGTCGATCGCCGGCCCTCATGCCGGACGAGGGCCCGGATCAGGAGGTTGTAGGCAAATCCGGCGAGGAGGAGGTCGGCCCCGACGGCGGCCACCGGCAGCGAGGCGAACTCGTTCTCGCCCATCCAGGCCGTGGTCCAGGGGAGCAGCGACAGCCAGAACAGCAGGTGGAGGTTGGCCCACAGGATCCTGCCGTCGACGTGGTGGGCCGCCTGCAGCAGGTGGTGGTGGTTGTTCCACCAGATGGCGAGGTTCACGAAGCCGAGCGCATAGCTCAGGAAGACCGGCCAGAGCGGCGTAACGTCCTCGACGCGGCTGCCGTGGGGCACCGTCAGCTCGAGGACCATGACCGTGATCAGGATGGCAATGACGCCGTCGGTGAACGCCTCCATCCGGCCCTTCGTCATGCCATGACTCTAACGGGCTTGCGCGAGTCCGCGCGAGAGCGCGACAATCGCGTCAGACATGCCGGACGAGTTGAGCCCGAGCGAGGCCGCGCGCCGCATCGGCGCCACGACGCGGTCGGTCCAGCGCTGGATTGCCCTCGGCAGGTTGCCTGCTCGCCGCGTCGGCGGGCGCTGGCGTGTCGCGTCTGACGCGTTAGACGCGTTCGGGCCCGGATCGGGCGGTGCTGGGCGGGCCTCGTCGGACGGGACGTCCGTGGCCGGCGCCATCCGGACGCTCTTCATCGCGAACCGCGGCGAGATCGCCCGGCGGATCGCGCGGACCGGGGAGCGGCTCGGCATCCGCGTCGTCGCGCCCCCGACCGAAGGCCACGCCGCTGTCGATCTCCTCGACAGCCGGGCGGTCGTCGCGGCGGCCCGCGCGGCCGGTGCCGACGCGGTCCATCCCGGATTCGGGTTTCTCGCCGAGAACGCCACGTTCGCCCAGGCCGTGCTCGACGCGGGGATCCAGTGGATCGGGCCACCACCCGATGCGATCCGGGCCATGGGCGACAAGGCCGCCGCTCGTCGGCTCGCGGCGGATCTCGGCGTGCCTGTCGTTCCCGGCTACGACGACCCGGATCAATCGGACGGCGCGCTCGAGCGCGCGGCGAGCGCGATCGGCCTCCCGATCCTCGTCAAGCCGGCGGCCGGCGGCGGCGGCAAGGGCATGCGCACCGTGCGCGATCCCGGGCGCCTCCTCGATGCCGTGGCCGGCGCGCGGCGTGAGGCCCAGGCCGCGTTCGGCGACGACCGCCTCATTCTCGAGCGCCTCGTCGAGGGGCCGCGGCATGTCGAGGTCCAGGTCCTCTTCGACCGGCACGGCAGCGGGGTCCACCTCGGCGAGCGGGATTGCTCGACGCAGCGGCGCCATCAGAAGGTCCTCGAGGAGACACCCTCGCCCGCGGTCACGCCGGCGATCCGCGAGCGCCTCGGCGACGCCGCGGTGCGGCTCGCCGCGGCCGTCGGCTACGAGAGCGCCGGGACGTGCGAATTCCTCCTGACCGACCGCGGCGAGACGTTCTTCCTCGAGATGAACACCCGCCTGCAGGTCGAGCACCCGGTGACGGAGCTCGTGACCGGGCTGGACCTCGTCGAGGAGCAGCTCCGGATCGCGGCCGGGGAGCCGCTCCGGATACGCCAGGCCGAGAGCGATGCGCGTCGCGGCGCCGGGGGCCACGCGGTCGAGGTCCGCCTGTACGCGGAGGATGCCGAATCGGGCTTCCTGCCCGCGACCGGGCGCGTCGAACGGCTCACGTGGCCTTCCGGCGACGGGATCCGGGTCGACGCCGGGATCGACGAGGGCACCGAGGTCGGCGACCGCTTCGACCCGATGCTCGCCAAGCTCATCGCCCATGGCGCCGATCGGGCGGAGGCACTCGATCGGCTGACGACAGCCCTCGATCGGACGGTCCTCCTGGGGCTGACGACGAACCTGCGCTTCCTGCGCTGGCTCGTCCGCGAGCCCGTGGTGCGCGACGGCCAGGTCCGAATCGACACGCTCGAGCGGATCTGGCCACCCGATGATTGGCAGGCGCGCGCCGCGGTGCCGGACTTCGCGTGGCGAGCCGCCGCACGAGCGCTCGCGAGCGAGGGGCCAGGGCGGGATGGCTGGCGGCTCAACGCCCGGCCCCGCGTCCGGATCGAGATCGACGGCGAGGAGCGAACGGTCGAGCTGGCCGACACGCCCGGCGAACCCCGGCCGAAGCTCGTCCGCGGCGGCGACACGGTCTTCGTCCTGTCTCTTATACACATCTCCGAGCCCACGAGACTGC
>JBKPRF010000150.1:0-4144 GCA_046734475.1 Chloroflexota bacterium | reverse complement strand
GGGCGTCACACCATTCGGCGCGCTCGCCGGCGGGTTCCTCGCGTCGACGGCGCTCGGGCTCACCGGGACGATCTGGGTCGCCGCGATCGGCGTGCTCCTCGCGTTCGTCCCCTTCCTCGATCGATCGCTTCGGACTGTCCGGGCGATCCCTGCCTGAACGAGGGGGTCAGGCCGTCGTGGCCTCCTCGGAGTGGTCCTCGGAGCGCGGTGCGACCTGGACGATCTGCGGCTCCATCACCGGGTGGTGGCGCCGGATCGACGGGTGCGGCTGGAGCGCCGCGCCGATGAATCCGTCGAACAGCGGATGCGGCCGCTCGGGCCGGCTCTTGAACTCCGGGTGGAACTGGCTGGCGACGAACCACGGATGGTCCTTGAGCTCGACGATCTCGACGAGCCGGCCGTCGGGTGACTGGCCGCTGAGGAGCATCCCGGCGCCCTCGAGCGTCTGGCGGTAGCGGTTGTTCACCTCGAACCGATGGCGGTGGCGCTCGTAGATGACCTCCTGACCGTAGGCCTCGGCGGCCTTCGAGCCGGGCGTCAGCTTCGCCGGGTAGAGGCCGAGGCGCATCGTGCCCCCCTTGTCCTCCAGCTCGCGCTGGTCGGGCATGAAGTCGATGACCGGGTTCTCGGTGAACATGTCGAACTCGGTCGAGTTCACGTCCTTCGAGCCGATGACCTGGCGGGCGAACTCGATCACCGCGCACTGGAGCCCGAGGCACAGGCCGAGGTACGGCACGTGGTGGTCGCGGGCGAAATGGGCGGCGAGGACCTTGCCCTCGATGCCGCGATGGCCGAAGCCGCCGGGGACCACGATCCCGCCGACGTCCTCGAGCTGCTCGTAGAGGGTTTCCTTCGACAGCGCCTCGGAGTCGACCCAGCGGATCTTCACGTCGACGTCGTGGGCCCAGCCGGCATGCTTGAGGGCCTCCGTCACCGAGAGGTAGGCGTCGGGCAGCTCGATGTACTTGCCGACGAGGGCGATCTCGAGCGTCGGCTTGTCGCGCTTGATCCGCTCGACGAGCGAGCGCCAGCCGTCGAGGTCGGGGCTCGCGTCGGCATCGCCGAGGGACAGGTCGCGGACGATCAGCCGGCCGAGACCATGGTCCTCGAACTGGAGCGGGACCTCGTAGATCGTCTCGGCGGTCGGGGCCGGGATGACCGCGTCGACGTCGACGTCCGTGAAGAGCGCGATCTTCTCGCGGATCTCCTCGGGGACCTCCTGGTCGGAGCGCAGGACGATGACGTCGGGCTGGATGCCGATCCCCCGCAGCTCTTTGACCGAATGCTGGGTCGGCTTCGTCTTCAGCTCGCCGGTCGCGGCAAGCTCGGGCAGCAACGTGACGTGGACGTACAGCACGTTCGCCCGGCCGACGTCCTTGCGCATCTGGCGGATGGCCTCGAGGAACGGCAGCGACTCGATGTCGCCGACCGTTCCGCCGACCTCGACGATCACGACGTCGGGCTCGCCGTCGCGGGCGACCCGGACGATCCGCTCCTTGATCTCGTTCGTGATGTGGGGGATGACCTGGACCGTGCCGCCGAGGTAGTCGCCGCGGCGCTCCTTCGCGATCACGGCCTGGTAGATGCGGCCCGTGGTCACGTTCGACAGCTGGGTCAGGTTCTCGTCGATGAAGCGCTCGTAGTGGCCGAGGTCGAGGTCGGTCTCGGCGCCGTCGTCGGTGACGAAGACCTCGCCGTGCTGGTACGGCGACATCGTCCCGGGGTCGACGTTGATGTACGGATCGAGCTTCAGGATGGAGACGTGGAGGCCGCGAGCTTTGAGGAGCCTCCCGATGCTGGCGGCGGTGATGCCCTTCCCGAGTGAGGAGGTGACGCCTCCGGTCACAAAGACATACTTCGCCACGGGTCAGGTCCTCCGGGGGTTTTTCTAATGCTACCGGACGAGTCCCTCGGCGTCGAATCGAATCGCCCCGATCAGGGCCCCGAAGGTGCCGCGAACGGCGGGTCCATGCCCGGCCACGAGTCGGCCACGGCGGCGTCCACGTAGCCGGCGAAGGCGCCTGTGGGCGGCGGCGTGGTCGAGCCGTCGAGATGGACGATCGGGCCGATCTCGTAGACGGCGGCGTCCCCGTTGCCGATCCGATAGTCGAGGGCGAACTGCGAGTCCGCCGGATCGACCGCGAAGGTGTTCGGGGAGCGGTTCGCCGGCAGCTCCAGCGAGATGAGCTCCGTGACCTTGTCGGGATCGTCCACCCGAACGATGACGGCCCTGTGGTTGCTGCCGATGACCCGCTCGGACAGGACGAGGACGGACCGGCCATTGGCCGCGAAGACCGCCGCGATCGGGGTGTCCGAGCGAGGCATACTCGTGTACCAGCGTTGACTCTCGAGCGTGATCTCGTCGCCGACCACGACCGCCCGCATCCCGACCGGGCACCAACCGGCGGGGTTGGCCTCCGGGATCGTCGTCTCGTTGCACACGGCGATGACGCGCCCGCCAAGGCCGACCCGCCGGTCGTCGAACCCGAGGCCCGGGTCGATCGCGGTCGGCGGCCCACCGTCGACCGGCTTGAGCTGGTCGCCGCTCAGGAGTCCGGAGCCGTCCCACGCCCAGACCAGGGACGGACCGCCGCCGAACAGGCAGCACTGGCCGAGGTGGGTCCGGCCGCCGGTCTCGGGATCGAACACGTCGATGTACATCCAGCTGGGTGCCGCATTCACATCACTCGCCGGCGTATCGCTGGAGAGGGCGAACAGTCCGCTCGACGACCATTGGCCGCTCATGACCGCCGGATAGCGAACGACGAGGGGCGTCATGTCCGGATCGGACAGGTCGAAGAGCGCGTACGCGTCGAGGGACGGCGGTGGCGTCGGGTTGGATGCGCCGATCGCGAGCCAGCCTTGGCGGGAGATCTTGCCGTAGGCGGGGGCAGGGAGTGAGAGGCCCGGCAGGGTGCGGCTGATCTGCCGGACAAGCCGCTCGTGGCCGTCGGATCGCACGGCGACAACATCGATGAAGGCGGCGTCGGCGCGACGGCTTCGAAGGTAGATCGCGTCCCAGCCCTGCCCGCCGAGCTGGGGTTTCGGCTGGAGGAGATGGAGGCCGCCGGCGCCGGCAATCGCGAGGGCGATCGCCAGCAGCACCGCGGCCGTCACGAGGACCATGCGCATCGGTCTGGCGAGCCAATGATCGACGCTGGTCGGGCGCCGGGCCGGCTGGATTGCGATCGTCGCGGCGAGCGCTCGGGCGTTGACCTCGGTCGGCGCGGCGGCGAGGTAGCGCTCGAACGCATTCGTGAGCTCACGCTCGAAGGTGAGCTGGTCAGTCATGGCCGAGGTCCTTCCGGAGTCGCTCGATGAGCCGAGAGAGCCGGCTCCGAACGCCGGACGCGGAGATGCCGAGCTGGGCCGCGATCTCGGTCGAGTCGAGCCCGGCGGCGAAGCGCAGCGAGAGCAGCAGGCGGTCGTCGAGGCTCAGGCCGCGGAGGACCCGGGCGAGGTCCAGCGTCGCGATGCGGTCGGTCAGGTCCTCGTTCGACGGCTTGTCGTGGGCCTGCAGGTCGAGGACCGTGCGGCCGCGCTGGCGGCGCGCGGCCTGGCGGGCCTCGTTCGCGGCGATCGCCACGAGCCAGGCGCGGATCGTCGAGGGATCCCGGAGGGTGCCGAGCCGGCGCCAGGCGATCGTCCAGGCGCTCTGGGCCGCGTCGGCCGCGGCGTCACGGTCGCCGATGATCGCGTACGCCACCCGGGCCATCGAGCCATGGTGCTCGGCGATCAGCCGGGCGAAGGCCGCCTCGTCACCGGTCGCCGCCCTGGCGACGAGGGAGTCGAGCGCCGGTACCTCCTGGATCGCGACCTCCGTCATGGCCGGTCGATGCGCCGGCGGTCCGAAGTGTCCCACCCTCGGCGCGCGGTTCAGCCGCCAAGCGCCGCGACGAGCTGATGGCTCGCCAGCTCGGCCTCCGCGGTGCCGGAGTTGATGAAGACGACCACGACGACCTGCGATGCCGGCAACTCCGCGACGAAGGCGTTGTAGCCGTCCTGATGACCCGCCGTGCCGTAGGCGAGCTCGCCGAATCCGCCGAGATGTTCGATCCCGAGGTCCCAGGTGTCACCGGTGGTCGTCGTCATCGCCGTCAGGTGCCGCTGATCGATGAGCCTGCCCCCGAAGAGCGCCCACGCC
>JBKPRF010000149.1:0-8105 GCA_046734475.1 Chloroflexota bacterium | reverse complement strand
CAGGGACGCGTCGCGGGGACCCCGACGCCTGCCGCCGGCCAGACCGGCATCTGGGGCGAGGAGGGGCCCGTGCCCGTGCCGTCGACCGCGCCGACGTCGGCCACCTTCGCCCCGGCCCGCTCGAACGGCGGTCCCGGGGCCCTGGCCGCCGCGACGGCCAGCCCCGCTCGAGCGGCAGGGACCGCGACCCTCGACGACATCACCGATGCCTGCGACTCGCCGCCCACCCGCGAGCGGCGGGAGTACGTCCTGCCGACCGCGTCCCTGCTCGACGAGGCGATCGAGGCCGAGGCGATCGGCGGGGAGGACGCCATCCACACCCGCAACGAGCAGATCATCGTCCGCAAGCTCGCGAGCTTCGACATCGACGCGACGATCGTCGGCCGCAACGCCGGCCCGGTCGTGACCCAGTACGAGGTCCAGCCCGCCCCGCACGTGAAGGTCAGCCGGATCGAGGCCCTCGCGGACGACCTGGCGATGGCCCTCGCCGCGCGGTCGCTCCGGATCGAGGCGCCGATCCCGGGCAAGAGCGCGGTCGGCATCGAGGTTCCGAACAAGGACTTCAACGTCGTCGCGCTGCGGGGCATCCTCGAGGCCGTCGACTTCGGCGCCACGGGCTCGAAGCTCACGTTCGCCCTCGGCCGTGACGTGGCCGGCCGGGCCCAGGCGGTCGACCTCGCGAAGATGCCGCACCTGCTCATCGCCGGCGCCACCGGCTCGGGCAAGAGCGTCATGGTCAACGCCCTCATCACGAGCCTGCTGTGTCATGCCAGCCCCGACGACGTCCGGATGATCCTCATGGACCTCAAGCGGGTGGAGCTGGCGAGCTACAACGGCCTGCCGCACCTGCTCGTCCCGGTCATCACCGAGCCGTCCGCCGCCAAAGCCGCGCTGAAGTGGGCGGTGAACGAGATGGAGGGCCGCTACCGCCGGTTCGCGGGCGCGACGGCCCGCAACATCCGGGCCTACAACGACTCCCGGGCCGATCCGAACGACCGGATGCCGTACATCGTCATCGTCATCGACGAGCTCGCCGACCTGATGATGCGCGAGGGCAAGCAGATCGAGGACCCCATCGTCCGGCTGGCCCAGAAGGCCCGCGCGACCGGGATCCACATGGTCCTCGCCACCCAGCGGCCGTCGGTGAATGTCGTCACGGGCCTGATCAAGGCCAACTTCCCGTCACGGATCGCCTTCGCGATGGCGTCCCAGATCGATTCCCGCACGATCCTCGACTCCCCCGGCGCGGAGGATCTCATCGGACGTGGCGACATGCTCTACCAGCCCTCGGACCTTCCCCGGCCCATGCGCCTCCAGGGCGTCTTCGTCTCGGATCCCGAGATCGGCCGGGTCGTCCAGCACTGGCGCGAGCAGGTCGAGGGCGAAGTCCATTACGACCTCTCGATCGTCGAGTCCGACGACGAGGAGGGCGGTGCCTCGGGCGAGAAGCTCAGCGACGAGGACGCCGATCGGCTGCTGCCGGACGCGATCGAGGTCATCCGCGAGTACGACCGCGCCTCGGCGTCGCTGCTCCAGCGGCGGCTCAAGGTCGGCTATGCCCGGGCAGCGCGGATGATCGACCAGCTCGAGGCTCGCGGCTACATCGGCGCGTTCGACGGCTCGAACGCCCGGGTCGTCCTGCGGCGCGATGAGGCGTATGGCACCCGCGGGATTGGCGACAACGGCGCCGATCCCGGTGATGATTAGCCGGTGACGACCCGCGACCACGCCCGGAGGGCTGGTCGGGAGACGCGGGTGATGCGGTTCGGGGCCGACGGCGAGGCCGAAGACCCGACCCTGAACCGGCCGGCGCTTCCCGACCGTCTGGCTGCCGCCCGCGAGCGCAAGGGCGTCGACCTCGCGCGGGCCGAGCGCGACACGAAGATTCGGGCCCGCTACCTGAGCGCGCTCGAGCGCGGCGACTACCGCGAGCTGCCCGGCGCGGTCTACACGAAGGGCTTCCTCAGGAACTACGCGATCTACCTCGGGCTCGACCCCGAGGACGTGCTTCGGCAGTGGCGCCGCGAGCGCGGCGACCACGCCGCCCCGGCGCCGGAGATCGTGCCGCCGCGACCACTCGCCGAGCCGACCCGGCCGCTGACCTTCTCGCCCTCGATCATCGTCGCGGCGCTCATGACGTTCGGGGTCATCGCCTTCGGCATCTACCTCTCGGTCCAGCTCCTGCGCTACGCCAAGCCGCCGCTGCTGACCGTGACGAGCCCGAGCCCGGCGAGCATCACGGTCGACGAGAGCGCCAACACCTATCACCTCGCCGGCACCGCGACCGCGGGGTCATTGATCACGATCAGCGCGCCGGGCCGGGACCAGCCGTACCGGGTCACGGCCCTCGCCGACGGCTCGTGGAGCATCGACGTCGAGCTCCGACGGGGCCAGAACCGGTTCGACGTGACCGCCACGAGCCCCGAGACCGGCAAGCAGGCCGAGCAGCCCCGCCAGATCGTCATCACCGTGCCGTTCGCCGCGATCCAGGCGCCGACGCTCGAGGTGAGCCAGCCCGTCGACGGCACGACCTACTCCAACGGCGCCATCCCCGTCGAGGGCATGACGACGAACGCGACGAGCGTCACGGTGGTCGCCACCCTCGTCGCGGGCAGCGGGGCGCAGCCCGTCGCCAGCCATCCGCCGGTCTCGCCCGTGCCGTCCCTGAAGCCCGGGACATCGCCGAGCCCCACCTCGCCGCCGGACGGCACGACGATCCCGGTCGACGAGGACGGCGGGTTCTCGGCGCCGCTCGAGCTCACCCAGGGGACATGGCAGATCACGATCACGGCGACCTCCGACCAGGGCAAGACCGCGTCGCTCACCCGGACCGTCACCGTGTCGTTCAAGGGCGTGAACCTCGTCGTGACGATCACCGGCGGCAACGCCTGGATCAAGGTCTGGGTCGACGGCGCGATCTCGCCGACGACGACCCAGGCGGGCCGCACGTATCACAGCGGCGACACGATCGTGTTCACGGGCAAGACGTCGGTTGAGGTCCGGACCGGCAACTCCGGCAACACCTACTTCACGCTCAACGGGACCAAGATCGGCGCCCTCGGCAAGGTCGGCATCCCCGAAACCTGGCTCTTCGCGCCGCCCGACCAGCCGGTCAAGACGAACCGGACCTAGCCGTGGCCGACGCGGCGCTGGTCGCGCTGGCCGAGCGTCTCCAGGGCGCGTGCGTCCGGCGAGGCCTGACGGTCGTCACGGCGGAGTCGTGCACGGGTGGGCTCGTCGCGGAGGCGATCACATCCGTCGCGGGCTCCTCGGCGTACTTCCTCGGCGCGTTCGTGACCTACTCGGATGCGATGAAGACCTCCGCGCTGGGTGTTGCCGAGGAGCTGCTCGCGGCGCATGGCGCCGTGAGCGCCCAGGTGGCACGGGCGATGGCGATCGGCGCGCGAGACCGGGTCGGTGCCTCGCTCTCGGTCTCGATCACCGGCGTGGCGGGGCCGGACGGCGGCACCGAGGCGAAGCCGATCGGGCTCGTCTACGTCGGCCTCGCGGGACGCGGGGACGCGGACGTCCGGCGCCTCCAGCTGGACGGCGATCGCGAGGCCAACCGCGCGGGCGCGTCCCGAATCGCGCTGGAGTGGCTGATCGAGCAGGCGGAGCAGGCGAGCCCGTGACCCGGACGGTGGCCGAGCTCGGCCTCGGCCTCGCGCCCGCCCGCCCATCGCGCGCGATCCGGGTCGGCGAGCGGATCCACGTCCTTGGGATCGCCGGCGCGGGGGCGTCCGCCGCGGCGCTCCACGCCGCGAGCCAGGGCGCCATCGTCAGCGGCTGCGACCCCGGCGGCCCGTCGCCGTACACCGCGGCGCTCGAGGCGGTCGGAATCCCGATGGCCTGGTCGCATCACGCCGGCCACATCACTGACGGCCCGCGACCGGACCGGCTCGCTGTCACGAAGGCCCTCACCGCCATCTCGCCCGACCATCCCGAGCTCAGGGCCGCGGCGGCCCGGGGGATCCCCGCCGAGCCGTGGCAGCAGCTGATCGCCGACGCGGCCCATGGGCGCGCCCTCCTGGCGATCGCCGGGACGCACGGCAAGAGCACGACCGCGGGCTGGCTCACGTGGGTCCTGGCCGAGACCGGCGCGGACCCTGGCGCGTTCGTCGGGGCGTTGCTGCCGGCGGCGCTCTCCGGCGGTATCCCGGCGACCGCCCGCCTGGGGAGGGGACTGCCGTTCGTGGTCGAGGCCGACGAATATGCCGGCAACTTCGATCCCTACCTGCCGGACGTCGTGGCGCTCACGACCATCGACTGGGATCACCCGGACGTGTTCGAGGATCGTGCCGCCGTCGTGCGGGCGATCGCGGCGTGGCTCGGCCGGGCACCCGAGGCGGCGCTCGTGGCGAACCTGGACGATCCGGGGGTCGTCGAGATCCTCGACGTCCTCCAGGCGGAGGGCCGGCACCGCGGGCGGCTCGTCGGCGTGTCGCTCGCCGGCGAGGGCCTGTCGGGGGTAGCCACTGCGGGCCCCGCGGTCCTGGGCCTGGACGACCGGATCAGCGGCACGATCGTCGAGCGCTCGGCCGAGGAGACGGTCGTGGACGTGCTCGGGTTGGGACCGCACATGCAACGGGCGCGGCTCCGGGTGGCCGGCGACCACAACGCCGCGAACGCCCTCGTCGTGCTCGCCACCGTCAGCACGGCGAGAGCCGCGACCGGCGTCGGGGTCGAGGTCGCGCCGGAGCGCACGACGTGGGCCCTGTCGACGTTTCCCGGCATCGGGCGCCGGCTGGAGCGGAAGGGCGAGGCCGCGGGCGTCGTCGTCTACGACGACTACGGCCACCACCCGACCGCGATCCGGGCGACGCTCTCCGCACTTCGCCAGCGCGAGCCCGGGCGGCGTGTCTGGGCGGTCTACGAGCCGCTCACGTTCCATCGGACGGCCGCGATGCTCCCGGCGTTCGCCGATGCGCTCGCCGAGGCCGATGCCGTCGCGGTCGCAGACATCTGGGCCGGTCGCGATCTCGACACGACCGTGACGTCGGCGGCGGCGCTGGCCGCCGCCGTCCGCGCGCGCCGAGCCGGCCTGACGGCCGTCGCGCCGGGCACCGTCGAGGAGACGGCCGCGTGGCTGGCCGCCAACGTTGCCGAGGGCGACGTCGTGCTCGTCATGGGCGGCGGCCGCAGCTACCGCGTTGCCGAATTGTTGCTGGAGTCCCTCGGCTCGACCTCGTAGACTGCCCCTCTCACTCGTAGTCCCGGTGTGGGCAGCAGCCGCGCCGGATCGGAGGTGGTCATGGCCGGGGAGGTCTCGTTCGACGTCGTCAGCGACTTCGACGTCCAGGAGCTGCGGAACGCGCTCGACCAGGTCCGCCGCGAGGTCGCCCAGCGCTACGACTTCCGCCAGGCGACCGTCCAGCTCGACCAGGGCAAGGACGAGCTCACCCTCGTGACCGACGACGAGTACCGCGCGGCCGCCGTGAAGGACCTCATCGAGTCGAAGGCCATCCGGCGCGGCCTATCCCTGAAGATCTTCGATTGGGGCAAGGTCGAGGAGGCCGGCGGCAACAAGGTCCGGCAGCAGATCACGCTGCGGCGCGGGTTGTCGGACGAGCTGGCAAAGCGGATCACCAAGCTGATCCGCGATGAGTTCCCGAAGGTCAAGTCGCAGATCCAGGGCGACGCCGTACGGGTGTCGGGGAAGTCCAAGGACGAGCTGCAGCGGGTGATCGTCCGGTTGCGAGGCCTCGACGAGGTGGTGCCGCTCCAGTTCGAGAACTACCGATGACCGACCTCGAGACGCAGGCGGCCGAGCCGGTCGACGTGGACGGCGAGCCGGAGGTCGCCGCCGAGCCCGCAGGCGTGGCCGAAAGCACAGAAGCCGTGACGTCCGAGCCCGTGGCCGCGTCCGAGCCCGTGGCCTCGCCCGAGCCCGTTGCCGACGAGGAGCCGCTCGTGGCCCCCGAGGCCGTCACGGAGGCAGAGGCGGCCGGACCCGTGACCGTTGGCCGAATGGTCGCCGACGCGCTCCGCCGGGCCGGCGTTCGGTGGGCCTTCACCGTGCCGGGGGAGAGCTTCCTCGGGCTGCTCGAGGGACTCGCCGGCGCGGGAATCAACGTCGTGGCGACGCGCCATGAGGGCGCCGCCGCGTTCATGGCCGAGGCCCACGCCCAGCTGACGGGCCGACCGGCGGCGTGTCTCGGCACGCGCGCCGTTGGCGCCTCGAACCTCGCGATCGGGATCCACACGGCCTATGCGGACTCGAGCCCGATGTTCGCGCTGGTGGGTCAGGTCGAGACGGCGGCCCGAGACCACGAGGGCTTCCAGGAGATCGACCTCGCCGGCTCGATCGGCAAGCTCGCGAAATGGGCCGCCGAGCCGCGCGATGTCGACGCGGCGGTCGACGCGGTGGCCGAGGCGGTGACCCAGGCGATGACCGGCCGCCCCGGCCCGGTCCTGCTCGGATTCTCGGAGGACCTGCTCGACGAGATGGTCCCGCCCGAGCGTCGACCCGCGCTCGCGCGGCCGACCGCCCTGCGGCCCACGGATGACGAGATCCGGGCGGTCCTGCGGCTCCTCCTCGACGCCCGGCGGCCCGCGATCCTCGCCGGCGCCGGCGTCCTTCGAGCCCGCACCTCGAACGACCTCCTGCGGCTGGCCGAGCTGCTCCGGATACCGGTCATCGCCTCGTGGCGCCGCGGCGACGTCATCTCGAACGACAACCCGCTGTATCTCGGGATGGCCGGCTACGGCTCGCCACCGACGGTCCGTGAGCGGCTGGCCGCGGCCGACGCGATCCTGGTCGTCGGCTCGCGCCTCGGCGAGATCACCTCGTTCGGCTGGTCGATCCCGGCCGAGGGCACCCGCTGGGCACATGTCGACCTCGTGCCCGAGCGGCCGAACGCGGACCTCCGACCGGCCGACATCACGGTCGCGGCGGACGCCCGACTCTTCCTCCGCGCGGCCGTGGCGTATCTCGAGGGTCACGTCGCGCTCGATGCCGCGTCGACGGACGCTCGATCGGCGGCGAACGCCGCGGACCGGGCCGCGTGGGAGGCCGCGACGGTCATCGATGACCACCCATGGTCGGGCCCGGGTGTCCATCCGGGCAAGGTCGTCACGACGCTCCGGCGGGTGCTGCCCGACGACGCGATCCTGACGACGGACGCTGGCAGCTTCGGCCAATGGGCGGCGCGGGGCTACCGGTTCCGGCGCCCCGGCACGTTCCTCGGCTCGACGTCCGGGGCGATGGGCTACGGCCTGCCCGCCGCGATCGCCGCGGGCCTCGTCCACCGGGATCGAACCGTCGTCGCGCTCTGTGGCGACGGCGGCATCGGGATGACCCTGGCGGAGATCGAGACCGCCGTCAGGTGCGGCCTGCGAACGGTCATCCTGGTCTTCGACAATGAGCGCTACGGCATGATCCGCAGCCACCAGGATCGCCGGTCCGAGGGAGCGGTCGGCACGGACCTGGGACCGATCGACTTCGCGGCCGCGGCTCGCGCGCTCGGCGCGCGTGGCGTGCATGTCGCCGACGACGCCGCCTTCGAGCCGGCGCTCCGCCAGGCGCTCGTCTCCGACCGACCGACACTGCTCCACCTCCAGCTCGATCGTCGCTGGGAGGGAGCCGACAGCCGTCCGTGACCGACGAACGCGATCCCTACCGCATCCTGGGGGTGTCTCCGGACGCGTCCGACGGCGAGATCCGGAAGGCCTACCACAGCCGCGCCCGGCGACTGCACCCGGACGTCGTCGGCGAGAGCAGCCTCGACGAGATGCGAGTGCTCAACCAGGCGTGGGCGATCCTCAAAGACCCCGAGAAGCGCGCGGCCCACGACACGGCGACGGGCCACAAGCGGGCTGGTGGAGACTCGTCCGGGAGCGATGGCGGCGGGACGAGCGGTTCCGGTGGTGCAGCCGGTCGGGAGTTCGCGGGGCAGCCCCATTGGACCGGTGCGGCGGGCGCACCTCCCGGCCGGCCCTGGGGCAGCGTCCTCCAGTTCGGGATCTACGCCGGCTGGTCGCTCGGTGAGATCGTGCGCCGCGACCGAGGCTATCTGGCCTGGTTGCGGGACCGGCCGGAGGGCAAGAAGTACAGGGAAGAGATCGTCCGGATCCTCGAGATGGGCTCGACGGACGCCGGATCGGGC
>JBKPRF010000148.1:0-2356 GCA_046734475.1 Chloroflexota bacterium | reverse complement strand
GTCATGAGCATGCCCATCGTGGCCACGGCGGTGCCGAAGATGCCGCCGACGTCGCGGCCCTCGGCGTTCAACAGGTGGGCCTGGGTCCCGAGCCAGTGGCTCAGGTACAGGGCAATGCCGATCGTGATCGCGGTCACGAACGTCGTCTCGAAGCCGACCGCCGTGCCGGAGATGATGTTGGTCGCCGGGCCGGTCTTCGAGGCCTCGGCGATCTCGCGGACCGGTCGATACGTGCCGGCCGTGTAGTACTGCGTGATGTAGACGAACGCGACGCTCGTCGCCAGGCCGACGACACCGGCGAGGAAGAACCAGACCCACACCGGGATGCCGTTGGCGCCGAGCTGGCTGCCCGTGTTCATCATCACGTTGGTCGTGATGAGCAGGCCGATCACGGACAGGATCGTCGTGACCCAGTAGCCGCGGTTGAGCATGTTCATCGGGTTCTCCGTCTCGCTGCCGCGGACGAAGAAGATCGCCACGATCGTTGCCAGCAGGCCGAAGCCGCGGACGACGAGCGGGAAGAAGATCCAGGCCTGGGGGTTCGGCCAGCCGGCCGCCTGCGCGATCGCGAACGCCCCGACGCCGAGGATCATCGCGCCGATGTTCTCGGCGGCGGTCGATTCGAAGAGGTCTGCGCCACGGCCGGCGCAGTCGCCGACGTTGTCACCGACGAGATCGGCGACGACGCCGGCATTGCGCGGGTCGTCCTCGGGGATGCCCGCCTCGACCTTGCCGACGAGGTCCGAGCCGACGTCGGCGGCCTTCGTGTAGATGCCGCCGCCCAGCTGGGCGAAGAGGGCCACGAAGCTCGCGCCGAACCCGAAGCCGACGATGAGGAACGGCGCGTCATGCGTCGACTGCCCGCCGGCGAGACCGCCGAACGCGGCGAAGATGCCATACACGCCGAGCAGCGAGAGGGCCACGACGAGGAAGCCCGAGACGGCCCCGCCGCGCATCGCGACCTGGACGGCCTCGACGAGGCTGCGCCGGGCGGCCGCCGCGGTCCGGACGTTCGACCGGACACTGATGTACATGCCGATGATCCCGGAGGCCATCGAGCAGGCGGCGCCGACGAGGAACGCGAACCCGGTGCGGATGCCGAGGTCGATGCCGAACACGCCAGTGTCGGCCACGTCCTTGGTCTCGAAGGCCGTGATGACCGCGCCAATGACGACGGCACCGACGAGGGCCAGCAGGCCGATCGTCGTGTACTGGCGCTTGATGAACGCGTCGGCCCCCTCGCGAATCGTGTCGGCGACGTCCTGCATCGCCTGGGGGCCCTTGTCGCGACCCAGAACATCCCGGGCGAGATACACCGCGAACAGCACCGCGGCGATGCCGGCAACCGGGATGATCAGCTGCAGCTGACTGGCGTCCATCGGGTCGAGAGGTCCTCCAAGGCTGGGCGGCGGAACCGGGCGTCACGGCGCGCTCGGTCGCCGATGTCGATCGGGATGGAAGGGCCCTTGGGCAGGTCGAAACAGGCGGCCGTTGGGCGGGCGGAGTCTAGCGCCGGGCGTTCGAACGGGTCAAATGCGGGGCGCGCGGGATGCGCCCCTATACTCCCCGTCCTGTGAGCCAACGACCCGCGCTCGGCTGCCTTTTCGAGGTGGTCGAGACCCTGGTGCTGACCCTCGTCATCTTCCTCGGCATCCAGACGTTCGTGGCCCAGCCGTACAAGGTCCAGCAGGGCTCGATGGAGAACACCCTCCAGCCCGATCAGTACGTCCTGGTCGACAAGCTCACACCGCACTGGGCGGCCTACGCCCGCGGCGACATCGTCGTGTTCGATCCCCCGGCGAGCGCCGCCGAGGCCAACGGCGTGCCGTTCATCAAGCGGATCATCGGCCTGCCGGGCGACACCGTGTCGCTCCGCGACGGCAAGGTCTACGTGAACGGCGTGGCCCTCGACGAGCCGTACATCTTCCAGGACGACGGCGTTGCGCAGCGGACCGACGCGCAGCCCGGCGGCCCGTCGGAGTGGCTCGTGCCCGACGGCGATCTCCTCGTGTTCGGCGACCATCGCGGCGCCTCGGCCGACTCGCGGGTCTTCGGCCCGATTGCCATCTCGTCCGTCATCGGCCGGGCCTGGCTCCGCTACTGGCCGTTCGACACGTTCGGCACCCTGCCGACGCCGAGCCATCCCGAGCTGAGCGGTTCGCCGCTCGCCGAGCCGAGTCCCTCGCCCGAGGCCAGCGCCGGGCCATGAACCCGCTCCTCGTGGCGGTCGCGATCGCGGTCGGCGCGGGGGCGATCATCGCCGTCTCGAGCCGCGACCCGCGCGCCGCGTTCATCGGTCTCGCGATCGTGCTCATCGGGGCGCCGTTCCTCGTCGCTCCCCTGCCCGGTCCGGTGA
>JBKPRF010000147.1:0-3145 GCA_046734475.1 Chloroflexota bacterium | reverse complement strand
GGGCCGTCGGGCTCGCTGACGGCGCTGCCCCCGGCGTCGCCGTCGCGGCGGCGATCGGTCCCGGATTGCCCGACTGGGTCGGCAGCTGGAGACCGCCGCGGCCGGCGACGAACGCGATCGACACGCCCGCGCAGGCCACGCTGAAGAGGGCTGCGAGGAGCACGGCCGGCGTCAGCGTTCGTCGAGCAGGCGGTCGGCTCGGCGCCTCCAATGGCCCTCCCTTGCCTCGGTTGGCCCGAGACTCTAGTACCTTTTCGGCGTGGTCGCGCCGCTGCGGCGAGTGCTAGGCTGCCCCGGTCGTTCATCCGAATGAGCGAGGCGCAACCTCCCGCGATGGCCCTGCCGCTACCCGTCGATCCCGCAACGGTGACGGATCCGTCGCATCTCGCGCCGCATCGAATCCGGCGCTGCACCTTCCGGCGGCTCATCCGGGTCGAGATGAAGGGCGATCGCGTCTACGACGTCGAGTGCCTCTACCCGGATCGCAAGCTGCCGATCCCGCTCGGCGACCTCGAGGCCGCCATGCCGATCTGCAACGCCTGCACGGCGTCGCACATCTTCCGGCCCGACGAGGACTAGCTCGAGCCCTCCGCTGCCCCGCCCGGCACGCCCTCCGAAACCCGACCTTCGATGACGATGACCTCGTCGCAGGTCGTGCAGCGCATGACCCGCCGCCACCAGCCCTCGCCGCGCTCGACATCGTGGGCCGCGGAGCCGTGATGGGGCGCGTCCGACACTTCCATCGGCACCGAGTCGTCGCCGTGGAGATGGAGCAGCTTCAGGCTGTCGAGATCGAGCACGATGTCCTCCTGCGATTGCCAGCGAGGCGGCCTGTAAGCCGAGTTCTGTCCCGGGGTCCGAGGACCCGCGGGGATGGCCATCCATCTGCGCGGCCGACCCGAGGGCTTGGCAGCGCGCCTGTCCCCCGGCGAACCGGGGATCGCCCTCCTATTTGGCCTTGCTCCCGGTAGAGCTTGCCCGTTTCACTCCGTCGGCCGAAGCCCACGGCATCGTCACTGTGGCGCTGGTCCTCGCCTCGCGGCGGACGGGAGTTACCCGCTACCGTGCGCTGGGGAGCTCGGACTTTCCTCACGCCACCGGGTTGCCCCGGCGTCGCGCGGCCATCCGGCCTCCTCGCTGGCCCGCGAATTCTACTGGCACCCACCATCCCAGGCGTCCGGGGTCGCCGGGCCTCATCCGCCCGGGCGGGTGACCACGGATTCGGGGCCACCGGCGAGGACCCGGTCGATGGCGAGATTCGCGAGGGCGTCGGCGGCGGAGTTCTGGGCCCGCGGCACGTGGTTGCCGCTCCAGCCGCCGGGGAAGGCGCGCAGGGTCCGGAGCGTGTCGGCCCACAGCGGCTGGAGCTTCGCGTCCTTCACCCGCCAGCGGCCGGCCAGCTGCTCGACGATGAGCTTCGAGTCCAGCAGCAGCTCGACTCGCCGGGCGCCGAGCTCGGCCGCGAGGCGCACGGCGCGCATCACGCCCGTGTACTCGGCGACGTTGTTCGTCCGGATGCCGAGGTAGTCGGAGATCGAGGCGTCGGGCCGGGCGGTCGGGTCGTGGGCGTCCGCCCGATCGAGCCGGATCAGGACCGCCCCGCACGACGCGTGTCCCGGGTTGCCGCGGGCGGCGCCGTCGGTACGGACGACGAAGCCCGGCTCGCGCGGCCGCTCAGCTTCGTGCTTGCGAGCAGCCTCCGGCGCGCCCGCTGGGTCATCGAGCCCGAGCGTCAGCGGATCGATCGGTCGGCTCTCGGGCGGTCGTCAGGCGTCGGACGCGGACTCGTCGCCGGCGTCCGAGGCGCGCCCGGCGGCGCGGACCGGCTTCCGGTCGGCGGTGGACTTGGCCTCGCGGGAGAGCTCGTCGGCGGGCGGCAGGGGTGACGCCGGCCCGTCACCCACCGGCGTCGTGCCCGCAGGCAGGACCGGCAGGTCGACCCCGGCGCTCGATCCCGACTCGCGCCCCCGCAGCTTCCGCCAGGCCCATTGGAGCGGGTCGTAGAACTCGTCGGCGACGCGTTCCTTCTGGGGGATGATCGCGTTGTCCGTGATCTTGATGTGCTCCGGGCAGACCTCGGTGCAGCACTTGGTGATATTGCAGTAGCCGATCCCGCCTGCGTCCTTGAGGTACTCACGCCGGTCGGCCTGGTCGATGGGGTGCATCTCGAGGCCGGCCGTCCGGACGAGGTAACGCGGGCCCATGAAGGGCTTCGCCGTCTCGTGGTTCCGGAGGACATGACAGACGTCCTGGCACAGGAAGCACTCGATGCACTTCCGGAACTCCTGGACCCGCTCGATGTCCTGCTGCTGCCAGCGCCAGTCCTCCTGGGGCACGTCCGCCGGCGGCGTGAAGGGCTCGATCGTCCGGTTCACCGCGTAGTTCCAGGAGACATCGGTGACGAGGTCGCGAACGAGCGGGAAGGATCGCATCGGCTCGACCGTGATCGGCTCGTCGAGGTCGAAGTCCGAGAGGCGCGTCTTGCAGGTCAGCCGCGGCCGGCCGTCGACCTCGGCGCTGCACGAGCCGCACTTGGCGGCCTTGCAGTTCCAGCGGACGGCGAGGTCGGGCGCCTCGTGGCCCTGAATCCAGTGGAGGGCATCGAGGACGACCATCCCCTCCTCCACCGGGACGTCGAACTCGTCGTAGCGGGTCTCGCCGCCGGGGCTGCCCCGGAAAACCCGGAGGTGGGCCTGCATCTGGACCTGCATCTCCGCCTCCATCAATGCGCTCCAAGAAGTTCGCCAAGCTCACCCGGGAGCTTGCCGAGGGGTGATGTCCTGACTTCCATGCCGCCGTCGCGGCCACGCCGGATCACGCTGTTCACGCCGCCCCAGCCGGCGTCGTCGGTCGCGGGAAAGTCGATCCGGCTGTGGGCCCCCCGACTCTCGGTCCGAAGGCGCGCGCTGCGGGTGACGGCCTCGGACACCGTGAGGAGGTTGCGGAGCTCGAAGACGAGGTTCCAGCCGGGGTTGTACGCGCGGCCACCGCTCACCCCCAGCCCGTTCCACCGGGCACGGAGTTCCGCGAGGCGGCCGATGGCCTCGGCCAGGTCGGCGTCGACGCGGAAGATCCCGACGAGCGATTGCATCGTCGCCTGGAGATCGCGCTGGAGCGCGTACGGATCCTCACCGCCGTGGCGCTC
>JBKPRF010000146.1:0-4423 GCA_046734475.1 Chloroflexota bacterium | reverse complement strand
CAGCACCATCGCCCGGTCCTGGTACGTGGTGTCGCTCGTGATCGACGTGGCTGCCACCAGGTCCAGGACGTACCAGAGCGAGTGAAGCTGGAACTTCCAGTTGTCGTCGTGCAGCGGGTCCTCGGTCCACGTCAGGTCCGCCGGCAGCGTCACGATCGGGTGCGGTGCGAGGAGGTACCGGTTGGCCAGGAGCTCGGTCGCGCGGGCGACTGGATCCGCGCTCCCGGCGCAGTCCGAGGAGACGCCCGCGGGCAGGGCGATCGCGGCGCCCCGTGCGGCGGCGCCCGTCCAGCCGAACGCGCCGATCAGGAGGCCGAGCGACAGCGCGAGGCGCGCGAGCGCGCGCCGATGCGCGGTGTGGCGGCCCTCGCCGTCCCTCGCCAAATCCCACCCCCGTCGATGTCGCCCGAACCACGGGGCCCGATCCCCGCGACCGCTCCCGCCCGGAGCGATGCGGGATTGTGCGGCCCTACGGACCCCGCGGCAATAGGGAATGTGACGGGGCGGCGAACGCCCGCGTGGATGGTCTGCCGGTCAACGCCACTCGATCGCCGAGAGGGACACGGGCTTCGCGATGCCCTTGAGCTTCACCTGACCTCGGTCGGTTGCCTGGAATCGGTCGCCGGCGGCGGCCAGCGTGGCGCTGCTGACGAGAATCTCGCCTTCGTCCGCGAGGGCCCCGATCCGGGCGGCCACATGCACGCCCGCGCCCGAGACGTCGCGGCCGTGCCGGAGGCCGGCGGCGGAATGGATGCCGATCCGCACCTGGGGTGCGAAGCCGTGCTCGCGACGGTGAGCGGCCAGGGTGCGATGCACGGCCTGGGCGGCGTCCAGGGCATCGCCTGGCGCGTCGAACACCACCAGGAAGCCGTCGCCGGTGTGCTTCACCACCCGGCCACCGTGCTCCTCGAACAATCGCGTCAGGGTGTCATCGTGCCAGCGAAGGAGGTTCTCCCAGGCCTCGTCGCCGATCGCCTCGACGAGCTGCGTCGATCCGACGACATCGGTGAACATGAAGGTCGCGTCGATTCGCTGGATGTCCACGGCTTCCCGCTCGGCGCGACCGAGCAGCTGCCGCACGCCGGACGCGTCCGGTGCCGCCCCGAGCCGCTCGAACGCAGCAAGCGCCGCGTCGAGCTCCAGCTTCGCAGGCTCCTCCTCGCCGGCGGCGCGAAGGGCCCGCCCCAGCAGGACACGGGAGCGGGCAGCCTCGTATGGGATGTCGACCTCCTGCCACAGCTTCCTGGCCCGCCGGGCGGGGGCGAGGGCCGCGGCGGCATCTCCGCCGGCGAGGAGACGCGCCCCGTCCGCCCAGGCGGCCCATGCCCGGAGCGCGGGGGTCCGGAACCTGTCGGCGATCATGCCGAGCTCGGCCGCGGCGTGCGTCGCCGTCGCGATGTCGCCGAGGGCGATCGCGAGCTCGACCTGTGCGGGCAGGAGGCGAGCCCGTCCCAACCGATCCGCGTCCAAGTCGTCGAGGGCCTCTCCGATCATCGCTGCGCCAACCTCGGGGTGGCCTTCCGCGAGCCGCAGCAGCGCCAGTCCTGGTTGCCCGGAGTGGCCACTGTCCCTGGCCTGTCCGAAGTAGTCGGCGGCGCCCTCGAGATCGCCGGTGCGGAGCCGGATCTCGCCGAGCTGGTAGAGGCCCTCGCCCGCGTAATCGAGGTAGAAATCCCGCAGCTCGGCAGCCGCCAGTCGCGCCTGCTGCTCCGCTTCGGGCCAGGCCCCGCGAAGCCGGATGATCTCCGCCCGCTGGACGCGGCACAGACCTGGGAACCCGGCGATCGACTGGCGCTCGCACCAGCGCTTCGCGGCGTCGGTCCATTCGCCTGCCCGACCGTAATCGGCAAGATTCCGGCAGGCGTTGATCGTGTTGCAGTAGACGGCGGCGGTGGTGAACGGACCAAGCTCGCCGCTGACCGCGGCCGCGGTCGCCTCATCGATCAGGCCCATGCCCTGGTCGACATCGCCCTTGCCGACGAGCGCCTGACCCTGATCGTGCAGGCCGAGCGCCATGAAGTCGACGTTGCCGATGCGCTCGGCGAGGGCGTATGTGGCCTGCGCCGTCTCGAGTGCCGTGTCGTACTCGGCTCGTTGGAGTGCCTGATTGAAATGCGCCCGCGAGAGCCAGGCGTGGGCGATCGACTCGGGCTGATCGGCCAGCAGCCGTTCGGCGCGTCGAAGCCAGCCGGCCGATATCGCCGCTTTGCCCCGGTGTCCGTATTCGGCCGCGAGGCGGACCGCCAGGCGGGCTGCCTCCAGCGGTCGGGCCTCCGAGAAGTAGGCGGCGTGGGCGCGCTCGAACGCCGCGATGACGTCGCTGAGCCGGCCCGTCCACCAGGCGGCCGTCCCGAGACGCTCGAGGTCATCCGGCCCGAGGGACGATGCCGCGTCGGCGGCCTCCAGGCGTTCGTAGGCCAGCCGCCAGGCATGGCGATCGAACGCGGACCGCCCTTCCTCGAGCGCCGGATCAGTCACATCTGCCACGGCGCGCTACGCGGATGCATCGCGTTTCTCGGTCTCGGCCAGCTGCTTCCGGTTCGTCTCGCGGGTCTTGAGGATCCGATCCCCGGCGCCGCGCGGGACCTCGGGCCTGGGGTTCTGGTCCCTCGGCGTCCGGCCGGCGGCCTTCGCCCGGTCGCGGGCCTCGGCCCGGCGGCCCATCCGCTCGCCGATCGTCGATTCGTAGCCGTGATCGGTCGGCAGGTAGTAGCGGCGTTCGACGAGCTCGTCGGGCAGGTACTGCTGCTCGACGTCGGCGCCGTCGAAGTCGTGCGGATAGCGGTAGCCGACACCGATGCCGTGGCGCCGGACCCGGCTGTCACCGGTGCTTCGAAGGTGCAGCGGGACGGGCAGCGAGCCGCGCTCGGCGACATCGCCGGCGGCCGCCCAGTAAGCCTGTCCCGAGCGGTTCGACTTCGGCGCCGTGGCGATGTACGTGGCGGCCTGGGCCAGCGCGTACTGGGCCTCGGGCAGCCCGACCCACTCGAGCGCGTCGGACGCTGCCACGGCAACGGACAGCGCCCGCGGATCGGCATTGCCGACGTCCTCCGAGGCCGAGATGATCAGCCGCCGGGCGATGAAGCGGGGGTCCTCGCCGGCGGCGATCATCGCCGCGAGCCAGTACAGGGCGGCGTCGGGATCGTTGCCGCGAAGGCTCTTGATGAACGCCGAGACGGTGTCGTAGTGGCCGTCGCCGGCCCGGTCGTAGGCCAGGATCCGCTGCTGCGCGGCGCCTTCGACGTCGGCGAGGGCAGGGGCGACCACACCGCTCCGGGGATCGCGATGGCCCTCGGCCTCGGCGAGCGCGACCGCCCCCTCGAGGACGTTCAGCGCGACTCGGGCGTCGCCGCCCGAGATGGAGACCAGGTGCTCGAACGGCTCGTCGGCAAGGTGAACGCCCTTGCCGTCCTCGGGCCCGAGATCGCCGGCCAGGCCGCGTTCGCGATCGTCGAGCGCGCGTCGGATGACTGTGCCGATATCGTCGTCCGAGAGCGGCTCGAGGCGCCAGACGCGGAGCCGCGACAGGAGCGCGGAGTTGACCTCGAAATAGGGGTTCTCGGTCGTCGCGCCGATGAGGGTGACCGTGCCATCCTCGACGTGCGGCAGGAGCGCGTCCTGCTGGGCCTTGTTGAAGCGGTGGATCTCGTCGATGAACAGGACCGTCCGCTGGCCGTTGAGCGAGAGTCGCTCCTGGGCGGTGGCGATCGCCGCGCGGACCTCGGCGACCCCCGACATGACCGCGCTGAGGGTCGTGAACTCCGCCCCGACCGCCTCGGCCAGGATCCGGGCCAGCGTCGTCTTGCCGGTGCCCGGCGGTCCCCACAGGACCATCGAGCCGAGATGGCCGCGGGCGATCGAGCGCCGGAGCGGCCCTGACTCACCCACGAGGTGGCCCTGGCCGACGAATTCCTCGAGGCTCCGCGGCCGCATCCGGGCGGCGAGCGGCTGGCGCTCGGGCGGCGGCTTGAACAGGGCTTCCGGTCGGGCCCCGACCGGGCGGCGCGACGGCATGCGGGCAGTCTAGAGGCGGCGGATCCTCGCCTTAGGTCGGGTCAATCCGGCCCGGTCACGTCGGCCGGTAGGGCGTGAAGACGACCGGCACATCACTCCCGGCCAGATTCGCTCGAAGCTCGGGGCTCAGGTCACCGAGGAGCTCACCGTGGACGATCTCGACGGTCGCGAGGACGTCGGCGAACAGATGACCGACGTTCCGGGCGTGCTCCATCGCGGCGTCGGAATCGCGGTAGCGCTCGACGATCATGCACTCGGTCTGGTCGTCGTTGAGGAACAGGTCGTACTGGAGCGTGCCGGGTTCGTTGGCCGCGACCAGCGCGTTGGCCTGCTCGGTCAGGCGCAGGTACTCGTCGCGCCGGCCCTCGAGGAACCGGAATCGGGCGATCCCGATGAGCTCACCCACGCT
>JBKPRF010000145.1:0-3574 GCA_046734475.1 Chloroflexota bacterium | reverse complement strand
GCCCCCGATCGGCGAGCTGTCGCGCGATCGCCTCGGCGGCGGCGCTCCAGGCGCCCGGCTCGGTGACGAGGATGGCTCGGCTGCTGCCCAGCCCGGCAAGCGCCGCCGCGATCTCGGCTTCCGCCAGCCCTTCGCCGATGACGAGCTCCCCGACGCGCGTCTCGGCTCGGAGGAGCACGGTCCCGGCGCTCGCCGGCCGCTCGCGGACGACTGTGTCGACCGCGTCGATGACGTCGCCGAGCTCCATCATCGCATTGACCCGCCGACCCGCGGCGTAGAAGCGGCCACGGGCAAGGGCCAGCTCGCGGACGCGGCCGAGAGGGTTGGCAGCTCGGACGACAGGCCGGAGCACTGGGCTGCGGCGGAGACGCTGCGCGACCGCTTCGGGGCGCGCGTCGAGCCATACGACCGCGCGCCCGCGGAACAGACGCCAGCGGTTGCGCGGGTCGACGATCGCGCCGCCACCCGGTGCGATGATCCGGTCGATCGCGAGGTCGGCCGAGGGATCGCCGAGGCCGTCGATCGCGGCCCGTTCCCGGGCTCGGAACCCGGCCTCGCCCTCCGCCTCGAAGATCGCCGGGATGCGCGACCCCGCGTCCTGCTCGATGACCGCGTCGAGATCGACGAACGCCGCGTCGTGGCGGGCCGCCAGCCGGCGGCCGACGGCGGTCTTGCCGCTGCCAGGGAGCCCGACGAGGACGACGTCCATCGACCGGCCTAGTCGTCGCCGCCGCTGGCGAGCTCGACCTCGGCCGAGTCCGCCACGCGGCGGGCCGGGCTCGTCCCGTCAGCCGCTTCCGTGACTCCGGGCTGGGCGAGTCGCTCGCGCCAGCGGGCCATGGAGTCGCGGATCTCGGCCATCGAATCGCCACCGGTCTTCTCGAGGACCGCCTCGGCGAGCGTGAGCATGACCATCGCCTCGGCGACGACGCCGGCGGCCGGCACGACGCTGATGTCGCTCCGTTCGTAATGGGCCTTCTCGACCGGCTCTCCGGTCACGAGATCCGCGGAGGGCAGCGGCCGAGCGAGCGTCGAGATCGGTTTCACGGCGCCGCGCACGACGATCGGCTCGCCGTTCGAGACGCCCGCCGTCAGGCCACCGGCGTTGTTCGATCGGTGGACCCAGCGGCCCCCGTCGCCCCGGCCCTCGATGACGTCGTGGACCTCCGAACCGAAGCGCCGGGTCTGCTCGAAGCCGAGACCGAGCTCCACACCCTTGACGATATTGATGCTCATGACCGCGGCCGCCAGCCGGGCATCGAGTCGGCGGTCCCACTGGACGTACGAGCCGAGACCGATCGGGACGCCGGTCGCGACGACCTCGAACACGCCGCCGACCGTATCGCCCCGCTGCCGAGCCTCGTCGATCCGGGCGATCATCGCCGCCTCGGCCTCGGGATCCGGGCAGCGGAGCGGCGAGGCATCGGCCTCGTCCCGGGGACGGGTCGCCCGGGCCGGATCGACGGCGACCCCGCCGACCTCGGCCGTGAACGACCAGACCTCGATGCCGAGCGTGCGGAGGAACGCCCGCGCGACGCCGCCGGCGGCGACCCGCGCGGCCGTCTCGCGCGCGGAGGCTCGCTCGAGGACGTTCCGCACGTCGGTGTGGCCGTACTTGAGCGCCCCGGCGAGATCGGCGTGGCCCGGTCGCACCCGGGTGACCCTCGCGGACCGCTTGTCGCCGCCCTCGGCGGCGGCGTCCAGCGCTGCCCGGTCCGCTTCGCTCAGCGGCCCGACCTGCATGACCGCGCCCCAGTTCGCCGCATCGCGGTTCGCGACGAGCAGCAGGATCGGCGACCCGAGCGTGAGGCCATGGCGGACGCCGGCGACGATCTCGGCGCGGTCCGACTCGATCGCCTGGCGCGCGCCCCGGCCGTAGCCGCGCTGCCGGCGGGCGAGGTCGACGACGAGGTCGTCCTCGGTCAGCGAGAGGCCGGCGGGGACGCCCTCGAGGATCACCCCGAGCGTCGAGCCATGCGACTCGCCGGCGGTGAGGAACCGGAATGGGGCCACGTGGCGGCCCGCGGTCGACGAGCCGTCAGCCGGCCGTCGAAGCCGCGGCCTCCTCGGTCTCGCGAGCCTCGGCGGCGCCGGCCTCGCCCGCGAACTCGCCCTCGGCGGATCGCAGCCCGTGGGCGCGCGCGTCGGCGAGGGCCGCGGACATGACGTCGAGCGGGGCGCTCTGCCCGGTCCACAGCGAGAACGCGGCCGCGCCCTGGTGGAGCAGCATCGTCTCGCCGTCGAGGACGGTGCAGCCGGCGGCCTCGGCCTCGCGCAGGAACCGCGTCCGGTTGTAGATGAGGTCGAGCACGAGCAGGTCCGGCGGCAGGATCGCCCCGGGGACCGGCGTGTCGTCGCCCGTGAGCCCGATCGAGGTGGCGTTGACCAGGACCCGCGTCTTCGCCAGCTCGCTCTCGATGATCGACTCGTGCCATGGCATCGCCCGCAGCTCCATGTGGGCGGCGCTCCGGCCGAAGTGGCGGACGAGCCCCTCAGCGCGATGGAGGTGGCGGTTGAAGACGACCACCCGCTGGAAGCCCTCCCGGATCAGGCCGAAGACGACGGCCCGGGCACCGCCGCCGGCGCCGAGCACGACCGCGTGACGGGGCATCTTCTGGCGGCCGACCAGCCTGTCGAGGGCGGCCGCGAACCCCGGCACGTCGGTGTTGTGGCCCACCAGCCGGCGGCCCTCGCGAGTGAGCGTATTGACCGCGCCGGTTGCCTGGGCATCCTCGGTGGACCGGTCGATGAGCGGCACGACCCGCTCCTTGTGGGGGATCGTGACGTTGGCCCCGAGGAACTCGTCGCCGCGGACCTCGCCGATCGCGTCGGGGAGCTGGAGCGCGCTCCGGTCCCAGAGCTCGTAGCGCGCGTCGATGCCAACCGCGTCGAAGGCGGCCTGCTGCATCGCCCCTGACAGCGAGTGGGCGACCGGGTGGCCGATGAGGACGATGCGCTTCGTCATGCTCGGATCCCTTCGAGTTCGCGGAAGAAGCCGGGGTAGGAGATCGCCGCCGATCCCGGCCGGCGGACGGTCGTCTCCCCCTCGGCGAGGAGGCCCGCGATGGCGAACGTCATCGCGAGGCGGTGGTCGTCGTGCGTCTCGGTGACCGCGCCGCCCCGGAGGCGCGTCCCGCCGTGGATCTCGAGATCGTCGCCCTCGACCCGCACCCGGGCGCCGAGGGCCCTGAGCCCGTCCGCGATCCCGGCGATCCGGTCGGACTCCTTGTGCCGCAGCTCGCCCGCGCCGCGGAACCGCGTCGTGCCCGCCGCCACGGACGCGGCGAGCGCGAGGACCGGGATCTCGTCGATCGCCGCCGCGACCTCGGCGGGCGACAGGTCGACGCCCCGGAGCTTGCTGGACCGGACGATGAGGTCGGCGAGGGGCTCGCCGTCCGCGCTACCCTGCGCCGGACGGTCGATCTCCTCGATGTCGGCGCCCATGCGCCGCAGGACGTCGATGATGGCACGCCGCGTGGGGTTCGTGCTCACGCCCTCGAGCCGCAGCTCGGCGTCCGGATGCGCGGCGCCGGCCACGAGCCAGAACGCGGCGCCCGAGGGATCGGCCGGGACG
>JBKPRF010000144.1:0-7516 GCA_046734475.1 Chloroflexota bacterium | reverse complement strand
CCTCCTGGACATTCTGTTCAGCCGGCCGCTTGGTGCCTCGGCGTTCGCCCTCCTGGTCGCCGTCGGCGGCGCCACCCTCATCGCGCAGCCGATGTCACGGCTCCGGACGCTCGCGCCGATCATCGCCGTGCCGGTCCTCAGCCTCGTGAACTCGGTGCTCGTGTACGTGCTGACGTCGTCGGGCGGCGCGACCGTCGCCGATCCTGTCGCGATCTTCGTTCCCGGCGCGATCTATGACGGCGTGCTCGGGGTCGTGGCGGGCCCGCTGATCGTGTCGATCCATGCTCGACGGACGCAGGTCGAGCGGGTGGACTGGTGACCTCATGACCACGTATCTCGACGGGCGGCCGCCTGAGCCGCGCTCGGTCACGCGGTTCCTCTTCTTCGGTCTGGCCGTCGTGATCTCCGCGAGCGTGCTCTCGCTGCGCCTGTTCTCGTTGCAGGTCACGTCGGGCGGCGAGTTCGGGGCGCTTTCGAACGCGAATCGCACCGTCCAGGAGGCCATTCCGTCGTCGCGGGGCCTGATCTACGACCGCAACGGCCAGCTCCTGGTCTCGAACGTCGCCTCGTACAGCGTCCGGATCCGGCCGGCCGACCTGCCGGAATCGGAGCGCGACCAGGTCGTCCAGACCCTCGCGAGCCTGATCGGCATGGACCCGGCCGACATCAACGTCGCGATCGACTCGAACCCCGGCTCGCGCTTCGACCTGGTACGCGTCGCATCGGACGTGCCGGCCGAGGTCGCGAGCTTCATCGCCGAGAACGGCGACGCGCTGCCGGGCGTCCAGGTCCAGGTCGAGACGCGCCGCAACTACGAGCTCGGGCCCCTGGTCTCGCAGGTGCTCGGCTACGAGGGTCCGATCAACGCCAAGGAGCTCGCCGACCTCAAGGATGCGGGCTACCAGCCGGACGACCTCATCGGCCGAGCCGGGGTCGAGTCGACCTACGAGGAGCAGCTCCGCGGCACGTACGGCATCCAGACCGTCGAGCGCGACGCCACCGGCCGGCGTCTCGATGTCCTGAGCGTCGACCAGCAGCCGGTCGCGGGTGACTCGCTTCGCCTGACGATCGACATCCATACCCAGCAGCTCGCCGAGAAAGCCCTGCGGTGGGGCATGAAGGCCGCCGGGCTCAAGGGCGGCGTCGTCATCGTCATGAACCCCCAAACCGGCGAGGTCCTGGCGATGGTCAGCCTGCCGACCTATGACGACAACCTCTTCGCCCAGGGCATCAGCGGCAAGGACTACGCGGCCCTCACGAACAACAAGTTCAAGCCGCTGCTGAACCACGCGATCAGCGAGCAGTACCCGCCGGGCTCGACCTACAAGCTCGTGACGGCCAGTGCGGGACTCGCCGACCACAAGATCACGCCAACGACCCTGCTCCACACGGCGAGCTTCCTGACCCTCGGTGGCGCCAAGTTCCACGACTGGAAGCCGGGCGGCTTCGGGCTCTGCAACCTGTACTGCGGCTTCGGCCACTCGAGCGACACGTACTTCTACCAGGTGGCCGCCCGCGTCGGGATCGACCGTCTGTCGTACTGGGCGGCGCAGTTCGGGTTCGGCGCCAAGACGGGGATCGATCTCCCCGGCGAGGCCGAGGGCACGAACCCCAGCAACCAGTGGAAGCTCGAGACGCTCGGCGAGAAGATCTTCCCGGGCGAGGTCTACCTCGCCGGCATCGGGCAGGGCTACGTTCACGTGACGCCGATCGAGCTGCTGAACGCCTATTGCGCGCTCGCCAACGGCGGCAAGCTCTACGAGCCGCGCGTGGTCCGCGATGTGGTCGGCCCCGACGGGAACGTGGTCGAGCCGTTCACGCCGACGCTGCTGAGCAAGGTCAACATCAGCCCCTCGATCCTCGCCACGATGCGCAAGGCAGCGCGGAACGTGCTCGTCGTGCGCCACACGTACAACTTCGTGGACATGCCGATCGTCGTCGCGGGCAAGTCCGGCACCGCCCAGTTCGGGACCCCGGACAGCCGCGGCGTCCTGCCGTACCACTCGTGGTCGGTCGACTTCATCCCGAAGAACCCGTACAAGACCGCCTCGGATCCGAACGGCTGGAAGGCCGTCGCCCGCACGGACTCGAACATGGCGATCCTCGCCTTTGCATTCGATTCCCAGACGAAGGGCAACGCGGCCACGGAGATCGTGAAGTACTTCGTCCAGCTGTACTTCAACCTCCAGAAGGACTACCGCCTGCCGAAACTCCTTCGGAAGGGCAACTTCTACGTGCTGAACTGACCGATGACGACCATCTCAGCCAACCGCCCGAACCCCCGCCTCGGCTCGTGGTCGGCCGCGAAGGTCGGTGCCGTGTGGCGGGCCTTCGACCTCCAGATCGCGACCTACGCCGCGTTGCTCATGTGCTTCGGGCTCGCCATGGCCTACAGCAACTCGGCGGCCGGCGGGGCCGACGTGCTGGTCGGCGGCTCGGTGTTCCTGCGCGGCCTGATGTGGGCCGGCCTGGCCCTCGTCGTCTTCGTCGTCGCGACGGCGTTCGACTACCACTGGCTCAAGACGTTCGCGTGGCCGCTCTACGTCGTGCAGCTCGGCCTGCTCGGGCTGACCCTCGCGATCGGCACAGGGGTCGGCGGCTCGCAGCGCTGGGTCTCCGTCGGCGGGATCCAGTTCCAGTTCAGCGAGCTCGCGAAGATCCTCATGATCGTCGTCCTCGCCAACTACCTCGCCGCGCGTCAGGGTCGACTCGGTTCGCTGTGGTCGATCCTCGGCGCCTGCATCCTCGTCGGGCCGCCCCTGCTGCTGGTCCTGCTCCAGCCGGACCTCGGCACATCCCTCGTGTTCGGCGCGATCCTCTTCGGGATGCTGTTCATGTCGGGGGCCAGCCTGCGCTGGCTGGGCGTGCTCACCGCGTCCGGCCTGGCGGCGTTCCCGTTCATCTGGACGTACGTCCTCAAGGACTACCAGAAGGAGCGCCTCACGGCGTTCCTGAACCCGCTCGCCGACATCCAGGGCTCGGGCTACCAGCTCTATCAGTCACAGATCGCTGTCGGCTCCGGCGGCATGTTCGGCAAAGGCCTGACGAACGGGACCCAGAACGCCCTCGATTTCCTGCCGGTTCAGAACACCGACTTCGTATTCGCGGTGTTGGCCGAGGAGCTCGGCTTCATCGGCGCGACCGTGGTGGTCGGCCTGTTCGTGATCCTGCTCTGGCGGATCCTGACGAGCGCCTGGCGATCGAAGGACCCGTTCGGGATGCTGTTCGGCGCGGGCCTGGCCTCGATGATCCTGTTCCAGCTCGTGATCAATATCGGGATGGTCATCGGGATCATGCCCATCACCGGGATCCCGCTGCCGTTCGTGACCCACGGCGGCGCCTCGCTGATCAGCATCGCGGCCGGCCTGGGGATCCTCGAGAGCATCAACATCCGGCAGGGCCGGGCAGAGTGGTGACGTCCGCGATCGCGGACTGAGGGTTTAGCGAGCGCCCGATGGGGCGGCGAACAGGTCCCGGTGCCCGGGCAGGCGACCGTCGGGGAAGCGAGCGGCGCTGCCGGACGATCCGGCGATCTCGCGCAGCAGCGCATCGATGTTGTGCTGGAGGTGGCGACCGGCCGGTACGCCCCGGAGCCATTCGAGGAATGGCTTGTCGACGCGGGCGATCTCGCCGATCGACCAGCCCTCGTACCGCCCGAACGTCACGACCGGCCCGAACGGGTTGCCGGGCGGTGGCCCGGCGTGATCCTCGACGAGCGTCTTGAGGTTCCGCGCCTGGGTCGACGCGAGGCCGCCAACGGCAGCTGCCGCCGCGTCGGTCGTGGCCATGCGGGCCGCCCGCTCGGCGTCATACGCGGCGCGCTTCTGAGGGTCGCGGATCGCATCCCACGCCGTGTTCAGCCGCTTCATCGCCGACTCGTTACCGGTCATGTCCGGATGGAACTTGCGGGCGAGGACGCGGTACGCAGCCTGGACCACCTCGGGATCGGCCTCGGGGTCGACCTGGAGGACCCGGTAGTGGTCAGGCGTCTCGGGATCGGACATGGGGTGCATCACCGCAACTATCGGGGGGAAGAACTGGCCACCGCGATAGCCCATTGGTCCCATGTGCGCGCGCGCACCATGCGCTAGGCTCGCGCCACGCTCGGCGCGGGGCAGGACCCTCCCGCCTCGGGGCATCGGCCTGCCGTTGCGCCCGATCGGAGTTTGGACGTACACTCCGCACTCGCGCCTCGGCCAGGTCGAGGTGCTCTTTCCTGTCCACAGGCCGCGGTCCGAGTCCGCGCGACCGCCAGCCGTGCCCAGAGGTTCCATGTACGCAGTCATCGAGACGGGCGGCAAGCAATACCGCGTCGAGGTCGGCACCGAGCTCGAGGTCGAGCTGCTCGATGCCAACCCGGGCGATTCGGTCAATGTCGAGCGCGTGCTGCTCGTGGCCGATGGCGATACCGCCGCGATCGGCCGGCCACTCGTCGGCAACGCGTCCGTCGCGGCTGAGATCGTCCGCCGCGATCGCGGCGACAAGGTCATCAGCTTCAAGTACCGCCCGAAGGCCAGGCGCAGGGTCAAGAAGGGCCACCGCCAGGAGCTGACCGTCCTCCGGATCAGCGACATCGTCCTGGACGGCAAGAGCGCCGCCGCGGAGAAGGCCGAGGTCGACAAGGCCCGCCAGGCCGAGCGGGCGAAGCTCGAGGAGACCGCCCGCAAGCAGGCTGCCGCCGACGCCGAGCTGGCGGCGAAGCTGGCGGCCGACAAGCGGGCCGAGAAGGCCAAGGCCGACAAGGCCGACAAGAAGGCCGACAAGGCCGAGCCGGCGACGAAGGGCCGAACCGCGAAGGCCACCGGCGCCAAGGCGTCGGCCGCGAAGACCGAGGCGAAGACGGACGCGAAGTCCGGCGCCAAGACGACGACCAAGGCCACCGGCGAGAAGAAGCCCGCGTCTCGGACGCGAACGAAGAAGGACTCCTGACCCATGGCACACAAGAAGGCCGGCGGCACCTCGAAGAACGGCCGCGACAGCGTCGGCCAGCGGCTCGGCGTCAAGGCCGGTGACGGCCAGCTCGTGACGGCCGGCTCGATCATCGTCCGCCAGCGCGGGATGACGTTCCTCGCCGGCGCCGGGACCGGCCTCGGCGATGACTACACCGTGTTCGCGACCCAGGCCGGTCGCGTGAAGTTCGAGTTCGCCACGAAGGCGAAGAAGCGCATCCGCGTGATCGCGGACGAGGCGGCTCCGGCCGCGACGGCGGCAACGGCCGCGGAGTAACGATGAAGCCCGAGATCCATCCCAAGTACTACGAGTCGAAGGTCCACTGCGGGTCCTGCGGGACCGAATGGACGGTCGGCTCGACGCGCCCCGAGCTGCGGGTCGACGTCTGCGGCAACTGCCACCCGTTCTACACGGGCAAGCAGACGATCATCGACACGGCCGGCCAGGTCGAGCGCTTCCAGAAGCGTCTCGAGCGTCAGGTCCGCGCCTAGACTCGCGCCGATGGCGCGATTCACCTACGGGGGGCAGGCGCTCATCGAGGGCGTCCTCATGCGCGGGCGTGACGCGATCGCTGTCGCGTTCCGCCACCCGGACGGCCGGATCGTCTGGGCTGCCGAGCCGCTGAACAGCGGTCCGCACGGCTGGCGCCTCGCCAAGGCGCCGTTCGTGCGCGGCCTCATCGTCCTCTACGAGACGCTGATCGTCGGAACCCGGTGGCTGGTCCGCAGCGCGAACATCCAGGCGAGCGGCCAGGGCCTCGAGCTCGGACGGGGCTCCGTCGCCGCGCTCCTGATCGTCACGATGGCCGCCGGGATCGGGATCTTCTTCCTGTTGCCGCTGTTCATTGCCAGCGCGACGACGGCGTCGATCAGCGAGGCCTGGGTCCAACACCTGGCCGAGGGCCTCATCCGCGTCGCGATCTTCCTCGGCTACCTGCTCCTGGTGTCGCGGACGCCAGACGTGCGACGGGTCTTCCAGTACCACGGCGCCGAGCACATGACGATCCACGCGCTCGAGGCGAACGACCCACTGACTGTCGACAAGGTCCGCCGCTACCCGACCGCCCACCCTCGCTGCGGCACCGAGTTCCTCGTCGTCGTCATCGCCCTCTCGATCATCGCGTTCAGCCTGCTCGGCCGGCAGAACCTCGCGCTGATGGTCGCGGGCCGGATCGTGCTGATCCCGGTCATCGCCTCGATCGGCTACGAGATCCTGCGATGGGGCGCCCGGCATCGGGGGAACCCCATCGTGAAGGCCGTGATGTACCCAGGGATCCTCGTCCAGATGATCACGACGAAGCGCCCCTCGGACGACCAGATCGAGGTCGCGATCGTGTCCATGGAGCAGGCTCTCGCCGCCGACGGCGAGCTGGTCCCCGAGGGCTCGGAGCTGTTCGAGCGCGATCGGCTGGAGCCCGACCCGGCCGCCGTCCCGGCATGACCGAGCTGGACGACCGCCTGGCGGAGGTCGCCCGGCAATACGACGAGATCGAGGCGGAGCTCGCGAGCCCCGAGGTCCTGGCGGATCCCGACGCCATCCGACGGCTCGGCCGCGAGCTGGCGCGCATCGAACCCGTGGTCCGGGCGTACCGGGACCTGGGAACAACCCGGGACGAGCTCAGTGGGGCCCGCGAGCTGCGCGATAGCGACGACGAGGAGCTGCGGTCCATGGCCCGCGACGAGGTCGCCCGGCTCGAGGCCGACGAGGCGCAGCGAGTCGAGGAGCTGAAGGTGCTCCTGCTCCCGCGCGACCCGGCCGACGATGGCAACGTCATCCTCGAGGTCCGGGCAGGTGCCGGCGGAGAGGAGGCCGCGCTGTTCGCCGGGGAGCTCCTCCGGATGTACCTGCGGTACGCCGAACGCCATCGCTGGAAGGCCGACCTGATGAGTCGCCACGAGACCGGCATCGGCGGGGTCAAGGAGGCGATCGTCGAGGTCGCGGGCGACGGCGCCTACAGCCGCCTGAAGTTCGAGGGCGGCACGCACCGCGTCCAACGGGTCCCCGCGACCGAGAGCTCGGGCCGGATCCACACCTCCACCGCCACCGTGGTCGTCATGCCCGAGGTCGAGGAGGCCGAGATCGAGATCGACGAGGAGAAGGACCTCCGGATCGAGGTCAAGCGCTCGTCGGGCCCCGGTGGCCAGTCCGTGAACACGACCGATTCGGCCGTCCGGATCACCCACCTGCCGTCCGGCCTCGTCGTCGAGATCCAGGACGAGAAGAGCCAGCACAAGAACAAGGCCAAGGCGATGGCGGTGCTGCGCGCCCGGCTCCTGGAGGCGGAGCGCCGCCGCCAGCGCGAGGCGGAGTCGGCCACTCGCCGATCGATGATCGGCGCCGGCGATCGAGCCGACAAGGTCCGGACCTACAACTACCCGCAGGACCGCGTGACGGACCACCGGGTCGAGCTGAGCGTCTCGAACCTGCCGCGGGTCCTCGACGGCGACCTCGACAAGCTCATCGACACGCTGATCACGACCGATCAGGCCCAGCGCCTGGCGGAGCTCGGCGAGACGGGCGACGCGGCCTGAGAGAGATGCCGACCGTCGAGGCTCTCCTGACGGTC
>JBKPRF010000143.1:0-4632 GCA_046734475.1 Chloroflexota bacterium | reverse complement strand
GGGCAACGCCGGGCTCGAGCTCGAGGCGCAGGACGGCCAGCCCGATGAGCCGCGGTCCGTCAAAGGCGCCGAACGCGGCGCCGCCCTGAGCGACGATCCAGCGCCAGCGTTCGACGTAGTGCCGCATCTCGTCGCCCGTGTCGCTCGGCCTCGCCCACGCATGATGGAAGGTCGTCAGCTCGCGGCCGTCCTGGCGGTACAACGTGTCGCCGGCTTCGCTGACATCGAGCTCGGTCGCGAGCCCGATCTCCGCCGAGGTCAGGACCCGGACGTCGAACTGGCGGCGCGAGGGCATCGAGCTGTCAGCGATCGGCGACCAGGCGCAGCAGCTCGGCGTGGTGGGCGGCTGGGGCCGCGAGCAGGGCGATCGAGCGGGTCGGCTTCGTGATGTCGAACCACGGTCCGCCCTGGAGGTCGGTCACGCTCGCGCCGGCGCGGGCCGCGATCAGCCCGGCGGCCGCGACGTCCCAGGTCGAGAGCCCGCCCTGCTGGATGAACGCGTCGAACCGGCCGTTCGCGACGTAGGCCAGGGCGAGCGCCGCGGACCCCATGTTGCGCGAGACGCGCACGGCCTTGCGCACGGTCCGGATCCGCGACACGACCGCCCGCCCGGCGAGCGACATCGAGATGACGTAGTCGCCGAGGCGGTCCTTCGTCGACGCCCGGATCTCGACGGGATCGAGCGACGCCGGCGAGTAGAGGGTGGCCGGCCCGTCGATCGAGGCGGCGTAGGTCTCGCGCCGGACCGGGTCATGGATGACACCGACGACGGGCTGGCCGTCGACGGCCAGGGCGATCGAGACGCAGTAGAACGGGATGCCGTTGGCGAAGTTGATCGTGCCATCGAGCGGGTCGACGACCCACACCCGGCCGATGCCGGACGTCGGGTCGTGGCCGGAGGCTGCGACGTGGCCGCCGGTCTCCTCGGCCAGGACGCCATCGTCGCCGAACGCCGAACGGATCGCCTCGAGGATCCGCGCCTCCGACAGGTGATCGACCTCGGTGACGACATCCTTGGCCGACTTGTAGTCGATCTGGCCGACGCTCGCGGCGCGCTCGGTGAGCAGCTCACCGGCGCTCTCCGCGGCCTCGATCGCGAAGGCCAGCTCGGTGGCGAACCCCGACACGCCGGCGGTCGCAGTGTCGACCGACGGGCGGGCCGCGACGGGCGTCGTCATCGGGGGCTCATGGCGTCTGGCAGTCCGCGTCGAGCTGGATCGGCTCGGTCCCGAGCTTCGTCGCGATGACGCTGAACGTCGCGGTCGAACCGGCTTTGATCTGCGGCGTCGGGACGAGCTCGCCCGGTCCGCCGATCGAGCTGCCGTGCTCGGTCAGGCGGCACGTGGTCGCCGTCGTCGTGCTGCCCTGGTTCTCGACGACGAGGGTCACGTTGAGCCCGCCGTCTGCCGCGGCGACACCGGCGACGCTCCCGACGAACGGCCCGGAGCCGGCCAGCGACCAGCGGGCCGCGACCGCGAGAATCGCGACGAACACGAGGATTCCGACGGCCGCGATGCCGTGGACCTGGGTCGCCGAGGGCTGGGCCAGCTCCAGCGGGTTGCAGTTCTCGCAGAGCGCCTTCTCCGCCGGCAGGCCGGGCCGGCCGCAGCGGATGCAGGGATGGGTCGGCTCGGGCGCTTCGCGCAGGGGAGCGGCCGGGGCGCTGGGCTGGACCATCGCGTCGATCCTCTCACGAACCGCGTCTGCAAGGCGCCTTGAACCACTGATGCAAGCGCGCTTGACCGAATTCCGAGCGAGCCGCTAGGATTTCTGGCGCTCCCGCCGTCGAAACCGCCCCGCGTCTGTCCGGACGCCTTCGAGGAGATCGAGTGGACTTCGGTGCCCTGACTGCCGGCTTTGTCACCGGCCTCCGTGAGGGGGTCGAAGCGGCCCTCATCGTCGCGATCGTGCTGGCCTACCTCGTCCGGACCGGCAACGGCGCCCAGGCCGCGAAGGTCTGGCTCGGCACGGGGCTCGCCGCCGCGGTCAGCCTCGCCGCCGGGATCGTCGTCTTCCAGACCGTCGGCTCCCTCGAGGAGCCCTACGAGCAGTACTTCGAAGCGGGGACCCTCCTGGTCGCCACGATCGTCGTGACTTGGATGCTCTTCTGGATGCGGCGCCAGTCGATGGCGATCCGGGGCGAGCTCCACGCCAAGCTCGATCGCGTCCTCGGCGAAGGCTCCGCCTGGGGCCTCGCCGTCCTCGCCTTCACGGCCGTGATCCGGGAGGGCCTCGAGACCTCGGTCTTCCTCGTTGGCCAGACGACGTCTGCTGCGGCCTCCGGCTCGAGCGTCGTCGCCGGCGCCCTGATCGGCCTCGCGGCCGCGATCGCCGTCGGCTGGATGTTCTACACCGGCAGCCGCCGGATCGACCTCCGCATCTTCTTCCGCTGGACCGGCATCGGCCTGATCTTCATCGCCGCGGGCCTCGTCTCCCACGCCGTCCACGAGCTGATCGAGGTCGGCGTCATCCCGTTCGGGACGCAGGCGGTCTTCGACATCTCGAATGTCCTGCCCGACGAGGCGGGGATCGGCCAGTTCCTGCGGGCGATCCTCGGCTACAGCGCCGCGCCCGAGGGGTCGACGCTGGGGGTCTACCTCGCCTATCTCGTGGTCGTGCTCGCGCTGTACCTGCGCCCCGCGAAGCCGGTCGTCCCGCCGGTCAAGCCGGCGCCCGCGAGCGTGCCTGACCCGAGCGGTCGGGAGCCGGCCCGCTCGTAGCCGGTGCGCCGGTCAGCGGCTCGTCGCGGTGACCTTCGAGATGCTGCCGTCGAGGTTCGCGACGTAGAGCTCGCCGGCCAGGTCCTGGCCGAATCCGGCGGGGGCGCCGGCAGCCTCGCCGACCGCGATCGGCGCCACCGCCGCACTCGTCGCGGCGGGGATCGCGAAGATCGTGCCCGAGCACTCGTCCGCGAAGACGTACGCCCCGCGCAGCAGCGGGTAGGCCGTGCCGCGGTAGACGAAGCCGCCGATGACCGCGCAGCCCTGGTCGTGGCCATATTCGCTGACGGGCGGGATCAACCCCAGCTGGCGGCAGCCCTCCGCGGGCTGGTAGCAGTGGGCGCCCTCCATGACGTTCCAGCCGAAGTCCTGGCCGCCCGCAGCGCCGGCTCGGACGACGTCGACCTCCTCCCACTTGTTCTGGCCGACGTCGCCGATCCAGAGATCGCCGGTGCCGCGATCGAACTCGATCCGAAACGGGTTCCGCAGGCCGTACAGCCAGATCTCGGGCTTCGCCCCGGCCCGCGATGCGAACGGGTTGTCGCCGGGGATTCCGTAGTCGTTGCCGCCGGACGGGTGGTCGACGTCGACCCGCAGGATCTTCGCCAGGAGCGTGTCGAGCCGCTGGCCGTTGCCCATCGGGTCGCCGCCGCTGCCGCCGTCGCCGAGGGCGATGTACAGGAAGCCGTCGGGCCCGAACACCACGCCGCCGCCGTTGTGGTTCGCGAACGGCTGCTCCACCTGGAGGACGATCCGCTCGCTCGCAGGGTCGAGGCGGCCTGAGCCGTCGCTCAGCAACGTGAAGCTCGACACGACGGTGTCGCCGTTGACGTCCGTGTAGTCGACGAAGGCCCGCGGGTCGGCCGGGAACCCGGGGTGGAGGGCGAGGCCCAGCAGGCCGCGCTCGCCGCCGGTCGTGATCTGCTTCGAGATGTCGAGGAGCTGGACCGGCTGCGGCAGGTCCGCGCCGATCGCCCAGATCCGACCCTGCTGCGTCGCGACCAGGAGATGGCCCGAGCCGTCGTTCGGGGCGGCGATGTCCAGCGCGCTGTCGGTGAGCTGCGCGAATGGCTGCAGGACGACGGCCACGTTGGCGCCCACGAACGGCGGGTCGGTGGGGCCGACGGTCGGGCTCGGGCTGGCCACGGCGGCGGCCGACGGCGAGGGGGCGAGGCTCGGTTCCGGCGATGCCGGCCCGCGGCTGGGGCTTGGCGTCGCCGCCGGCGAGCAGCCGGTGAGGCCCGCCATGAGCAGGCATGCAAGCGGGCCCGCGAAGGGGCCCATGAGCAGGCGCCCGATCGATCGGCGGCCCCGGCTGCTCACGTCGCGCAGGGTACGCGCCGTGCCGTTCCGGCCCTGCCGTTCCGGCCGTGCCGCAGTGCTAGCCTCGCCGGCGATGGACGCGTTCGAGGTCGCGGACCTCCTCGAGGCGCTCGGCAAGGGCGACAAGCTCTATCACGAGTTCGTGCGGACCCACGACCTGTCGGTCGGGCTGTACGTCCTCCCCGCCGGCGGCACGGACCCGCAGGGACCGCATACCGAGGACGAGGTCTACCACGTGGTCGCGGGCCGGGCCCGGATCAGGGTCGGCGACGAGGACCGGGTCGTCGGGGCCGGCTCGATCGTGTTCGTCGGGGCCGACGTGCCGCATCGGTTCCACGACATCGAGGAGGAGCTCGTCGTCCTCGTCGTCTTCGGACCGGCTGAGTACACCCACCGCGTCGACCACGAGAAGGGCCAGCCACACGGGGCCGCCCCCGCCTGACAGCCGCCCGAACCCGCCCTCATTCCCCCAGGACTGAGATGCACTTCGAGCGTGCCCAGGCCACGGCCGACCCGTGCCTTTCGGGTCCTCGCCATGCCTGCTCGGCCCCGACGTCAGTCTGTGGGGAATGACCGGGCGGCTCAGCCC
>JBKPRF010000142.1:0-3800 GCA_046734475.1 Chloroflexota bacterium | reverse complement strand
GCCCAGAGGAGGACGGCCGCGAACATGGCGCCACCGTCGCGGCGGGCGATGACGTCGAAGCGTGAGACCGCCACGAGGACGACGATCGCCGCGAACACCAGCGCGGCCTCATACAGCTGGGCGGGATGCGACGGCAGTTCCGGAGCCAGCGAGTCCCATGGCCCGGGGCCCAGGTACGCCGTCGCCCACGGGACCGACGACAGGCTCCCCTGCCCGTTCGCCCCGAGCACGCCGGCGACCTTGCCGGCGGCGAGCACGAACAGCAGCGGGAACGCCAGCGCGTGCATCCATCGCACGACCGTCGCACCCACGAGTCGGGCGATGAGCGCACCAGTGAGGATCGCGAACGGCACCGCCAGGGTGAGCTCGAATCCGCCCGTCGTTGGATCGACGATCGCGGCGGGATTGGCGGCGTAGTAGTCCGCGTGGGCCAGCACATAGCCGAGCCGCCCGCCGATCAGCGCCCCGGGAACCGCGCCGACGACGATGAAGATCAGGTCGTCCGGCCGCAGGCCCGGCGCCGGCACGTACGGCCCCACAGCGGGCGTGAGATGGCCGATCCGGGCCGCGAAGATGAGCCCGACGAACAGGACCCCCGCCAGGGCGAGGGTCTCGATCCGGACGGACGCCGTGTCTCCGAGCCTCAGGACAGGGTCGAACGCGAACGTGATGACGGCGGGGTTCACGGGGTCGGAGTGTAGAGGGCGTCTAGAGCTTGGCCACGAGCTCCCGCACGGCGTCGGCCGAATGGTCGAACGCGGCTTGCTCCTCGGCGCTGAGCTTGATCGTGACCACCCGCTCCATGCCACCCGCGCCGAGCACCACCGGCACCCCGACGAACAGCCCGTCGACGCCGTACTCGCCCTGGAGGTACGTGGCGCACGGCAGCACGCGCTTCCGGTCGAGCAGGATCGACTCGACCATCTCGAACGTGGAGGCCGCCGGCGCGTAGAACGCCGAGCCGGTCTTCAGGAGTCCCACGATCTCGGCGCCGCCGTTCGCGGTCCGGTCGACGAGCGCCTGGACCCGGTCCGGCGGCAGGAGCTCGGTGATCGGGATGCCCGCGACGGTCGAGTACCGCGGCAGCGGGACCATCGTGTCGCCGTGGCCGCCGAGGACGAACGCGTGGGTGTCCTCGACCGAGACGCCGAGCTCCATCGCGATGAACGTCCTGAACCGCGCCGAGTCGAGGACGCCGGCCATGCCGATGACGCGCTCCCGCGGGAAGCCGGACGCCTGCATCGCGACATGACACATGGCGTCGAGGGGGTTCGTGACGATGATGAGGATCGCCGCGGGCGAGTGCTTCACCGCCTGCTCGACGACGGCCTTCACGATCCCGGCGTTCTTGGCCATGAGGTCGTCGCGGCTCATGCCCGGCTGGCGCGCCAGGCCGGATGTGACGACGACGATGTCCGAGCCGGCAGTGTCGGCGTAATCGTTCGTGCCCGTGACCCGGGCGTCGTGGCCGACGACCGGCGCCGCCTCCGCGAGGTCGAGGCCCTTGCCCTGCGGCAGCCCCTCGACGATGTCGACGAGGACGACGTCGGCGAGCCCGGCCTCGGCGATTCGCTGGGCCGCGGTGGCGCCGACGTTCCCGGCGCCAATGACGGTGACCTTGTTGCGAGCCATCTGGATCAGCCCTCCCCGGGAGCGGACTGCTTCATGTCGGAGAGGTCGACGCCCTTGATCTCTGTCGGGCCGGCGGCCCTGACCGCCTCGGACACGCCGTCGGCGTAGGCCGCGAAGTTGGCGTGGAACATGGTCGCGAGCTTGGCCGCCGCGGCGTCGTAGGCCGCCGGGTCGGCCCACGTGTTGCGAGGCATGAGGATGTCCGCCGGCACGCCCGGCACCTCGGTCGGGACCTCGACGCCGAAGATCGGGTCGGTGACGTAGGTCGCCTTCGCGAGGTCGCCGTTGATCGCGGCCCGGACCATGTTCCGGGTGTGGGTGATGTCCATCCGGTGGCCGACGCCGTAGGGGCCGCCGGTCCAGCCGGTGTTCACGAGCCACACCGGAACCTCGTGGGCCTCGAGCCGATCGATGAGCATCTGGGCATAGACGCCCGGGTGGCGGGGCAGGAACGGCGCGCCGAAGCCGGCGGAGAACGTGGCCGTCGGCTCCTTCACGCCGATCTCGGTGCCGGCCAGCTTGGCCGTATACCCGCTGATGAAGTGGTACGCGGCCTGTTCGCGGCTCAGCCGTGAGATCGGGGGTAGCACGCCGAACGCGTCGGCCGTGAGGAAGACGACGTGGCGCGGCGCGCCCGCGACGCCGGTCGGGTCGGCATTGCCGATGAAGTGCAGCGGGTAGGCGCCGCGGGTGTTCTCGGTGATGCGCTCGCTGTCGAGGTCGAGCTCCCGCGTGACCGGGTCGATGTCGACGTTCTCGAGGATCGTTCCGAACCGTCGTGTCGTCGCGAAGATGTCCGGCTCGTACATCGGCGAGAGGCGGATCGTCTTGGCGTAGCAGCCGCCCTCGAAGTTGAACGTGTAGTCGCTGCCCCAGCCGTGCTCGTCGTCGCCGATGAGGCTCCGCAGCGGGTCGGCCGAGAGCGTCGTCTTGCCCGTGCCCGAAAGGCCGAAGAAGACCGTCGGGTCGCCGGCCTGGCCGACGTTGATCGAGGAGTGCATCGGGAGCACGCCCTCGTCGGGCAGCAGATAGTTCATGACCGTGAACGCCGACTTCTTGATCTCGCCGGCGTACATCGTCCCGACGACGATGATCTCCATCCGCTCGAGGTGCAGGAGGATCGCCGTCTCGCTCCGGACGCCCTCGGTCTCGGGGTCGGCCTTGAACGACGGGACGTCGATGATCGTGAAGTTCGGCTGGAACGCCGCGAGGTCTGCCGGCGTCGGCCGGCGGAAGAGGTTGCGGGCGAAGATGCTCGCCCAGGCGGTCTCCGTGAACACCCGCAGCGATCGGCGGTGCCTGGGGTGGGCCCCGATGAACAGGTCCTGGCTGTAGAGCGTCCGGTCCTTGACGTACTCCATGAGCCGGGCCCGGAGGCGGTCGTAGCTCGCCTCGGTGATCGGGTGGTTGACGTCACCCCACCAGATGTTCGCCTCGCTCGACGGCTCGCGGACGATGAACTTGTCGAGCGGCGAGCGACCGGTGTGCTTGCCCGTCCGGACGACGAGCGGCCCCTCGGCCGCGATCACGCCCTCCCCTTCGCGGACCGCGGCCTCGTAGAGCTCGGCGGTCGAGAGGTTGGTCCGGATCATCCGTGCCCTGGGCGCGGCGGTCGATGGATGGAAGGCGGTACGGGTGGTCGTCGCGGTCATCGGGCGGTCGGTCTCCTGGCGTGGCGTGCCATCCGACCGGCCGCGCGTGGCGCCGCGACCGTGAGGTCAGCGGCGGGAGTCGGCTTCCGCAGTCGCTATTGAATCGATCCTACCACCCCGATCGGCCCGAGGTTGCGACTCGGTTGCGACGGGTGTTGCAGCGACGCGACAGCCGCGTCGCGCGTCACGGCCTTACGGGGTCCCCGGCGCGCGGACGCTTCGCGACGATCTCGACGAGGTTCCCGTCCGGATCACGCAGCAGCGCGTTCCGATTGCTCTTCCCGGTGTCGTGCGGTGCCTGGACGACTGGCGCACCGCCCGCGGTGAGCGCCTCGAACGCCCGGTCCACGTCGGCTCCACGTGCTCCGGCACCCCGTGCTCCGGCGTCCGGAAGGTTTCCTTGAACCCGAGCCGATCGCGGTAGAACCGCAGGCCCGCCTCGATGTCACGCGTGTAGAGGTTCACGAACGGGGAGAAGAAGGTCTCCGACGAACCATCCGGGTGGGCGTCGCTCAT
>JBKPRF010000141.1:0-2930 GCA_046734475.1 Chloroflexota bacterium | reverse complement strand
GCCCTGAGCGCCACAAGGAGGTATAGGCCGTGCCCGAACCGAATGACTTCGCTGGTCTGTCGGAACTCCTCACGAGCGACAAGTTCCAGGCGGCGGTCGGAGAATTCGCTGACAAGATCCCGGACCTCGGCGGCTTCTTGACCGAGCGAGGCATCACGCTTCCAGCTGATGTCACGCTGACGTTTGAGCTGGCGGCGCCACCGAAGAAAGATCCGCCGCCAAAGAAGTGCTGGAAGATCTGCATCGGCAAGCCGCCGTGGGGCGCCTGTTTCGAGCATTGCTCCGGCTGAGAGCCCCGGACACGCAGACGTCGGGAAGCGTCGGCCAGGTCAAGGCCGGCTCTTCCCTCGGCACCGCGGCTGTTTGACCGGCATGGGGCCCCTTCGTACACTCAATCCCGATCGATTCACTTGGGATTGAGGCGACGACCCTGACCAGCCCCATCGCGCAGCCGCTTCCGACCATCAGCCCCGCCGCCCGCGCGGCCGCCGCGCACGCCGCGACCGCCCACCGCCCGAGCTTCCACGGGACCGGCGCCGTCGCCTTCTCGACGAAGGGCGAATATGGCGTGCGGCTGATGGTCCAGCTCGGCCGACACTACGGCAGCGGGCCGTCGAGCCTCGCCGAGATCGCGGCCGAGGAGGACCTCCCGCGGGCCTACCTCGAGCAGCTCGCCTTCGTCCTCCGCGATGCCGGCCTCGTCGCCTCGACCCGCGGCGCCCACGGCGGGTACACGCTGACGCGGCCGCCCGCGGAGATCACGATGAGCTCGGTCCTGCGGGCCCTCGAAGGCCCGCTCGCCCCGATGATCTGCGCGACCGACGACCCGACCGCCGAGATCGCCTGCGACCGGACCTCGAGCTGCACCGTGAACTTCCTGTGGGTCAAGGTCCGTGACGCGATCGCCGGCGCGCTCGACGGCATGACCCTCGCCGACCTCGTCCCGCAGCGCCACGCGATGGCGGCCCGGCCATGACGAAGACCAACGGCACGGGCGCCGACGACGCTCGCCTGGTCATCAAGGGCCTCCGCGTCGCCCCGACCGCGGCACCCGAGCGCGAGATCCTGCAGGGCATCGACCTCGAGGTCGGGCCCGGCGAGGTCCACGCGATCATGGGCCCGAACGGCTCGGGCAAGACGACCCTCGCCTACGCCCTGCTCGGCCATCCGGCCTATCTCGTTACCGGCGGCGAGATCCATTGGCGCGGCCGCGACATCCTCAAGCTCAGCCCCGACAAGCGCGCCCGGCTCGGCCTGTTCCTCGCCTTCCAGTACCCGACCGCGATCCCGGGCCTTTCCGTGGCGAGCTTCATCCGGAGCGCGCTCAACGCCAAGCTGCAGGGCATCGACAAGACCGGCGACGTCGACCCGACCGACCCGATGAAGGGCGGCATCTCGATGCTCGACTTCCGGCGCAGGATGCGCGAGAAGCTGGCGCTGCTGCGGATGGACGAGAGCTTCGTGACCCGCTACGTCAACGAGGGCTTCTCGGGCGGCGAGAAGAAGCGCCTCGAGATGCTCCAGATGGCGATGCTCGAGCCCGAGATGGCGATCCTCGACGAGACCGACTCGGGCCTCGACATCGACGCCCTGCGGATCGTCGCCGAGGGCGTCAACGCGATGCTGAATCCCGAGCTCGGGATCCTCCTGATCACGCACTACCAGCGGCTGCTCAACTACATCAAGCCCGACGTCGTCCACGTCCTGGCCCAGGGCCGGATCGTCAAGACCGGCGGCAAGGACCTGGCGCTCCGTCTCGAGGAGGAGGGCTACGGCCCGATCCTGCGCGAGGCCGGCCTGTCGCCCGACGTGCCCGACGAGGCGCTGCTCGTACCGAAGGGCCCGGAACTCGAGCCCGACGAGCCGGCCGCCGCGGCCGCCCGCTGATCGACCGATGACCGTCGAGGCGCACCAGGGATCCGCGACCAAGGCGGCGACGCCGAGCGGTGACCGCCTCTTCCGCGATCACATCGACCGCTTCAACGCCGGCGTCCGGAGCGGCGACTTCGGGCCGATGATCCGGGCGTTCGACGAGGACGCCGTCTTCACGTTCGAGGGCCGGAGCATGCCGCCGCTCCGCGGCCGCGCCGCGATCGAGGCCGGCTATCGCGACTTCCCGCCCGATGACGAGATCGAGGTCCTGTCGACGAACGAGCCCGATGATCGAACGGTGGTCGCGCCGTTCCGCTGGGCGCGCGAGGGCGCGACCGGGACGATCACGATGCGCCACGCCGGCGAGCACCTGCAGGCGATCACCGTCGCGTTCGACGACGAGCGCATCTCGAACGGCCGCCTGGTGCCCGAGGTCATCCGGCGCGACTTCCCGATCCTCGCGACGACGACGTCGCGCGGCAAGCCCCTCATCTACCTCGATTCGGCGTCGTCGTCGCAGAAGCCGCAGGTCGTCATCGACGCCGTCGACGAGTTCAACTCTTCATACAACGCCAACGTCCACCGCGGCATCTACGAGATCGGCGAGAAAGCGACCGCTGAGTACGAGCGTGCCCGGGCCAACGTCGCCAGGTTCATCAACGCGCCGGACGCCCACGAGGTCGTGTTCGTCCGCAACGCGACCGAGGCCATCAACCTCGTCGCCTACTCGTGGGGCCGCAAGAACATCCGCCGCGGCGACGTGATCGTGCTCACCGAGATGGAGCACCACGCCAACCTCGTCCCGTGGCAGCTCCTCGCCCAGGAGCAGGACGGCGACCTCGAGTTCGTCCCGATCACCGACGACGGCGTGCTCCGGCTCGACGTGTTCGAGGTCCTCCTGAAGCTCAAGCCGAAGCTCGTCGCGTTCACCCACGTCTCGAACACGCTCGGCACGATCAACCCGGTCGCCGAGATGACGGCGATGGCCCACGAGGCCGGCGCGCTCGTGCTGCTCGACGCCGCCCAGGCGGTGCCCCACGTGCCCGTCGACGTGCAGG
>JBKPRF010000140.1:0-3263 GCA_046734475.1 Chloroflexota bacterium | reverse complement strand
CATCCAGACGATCACGCCGGACCGCCTCCGGGGCCGGATCATGAGCCTCTACGCGCTCGTGCTCCTCGGGTTGATGCCGGCAGGCGGACTCCTCCTCGGCGCGCTCGCGAACGAGCTGAGCTCCGCTGCCGCCGCGGTGGTCGGCCTCCGCGCCGCCGGCGTCGACGTGTGGCTGCTCAGCGGCGACAGCCGCGCGGTCGCGGCGGCGGTCGCTGCCGAGGTCGGGATCCCCGATTCGAACGTCGTCGCCGAGGTCCTGCCCGGCGACAAGGCGGCGCGGATCGAGGCGCTGCGGGCTGAAGGCCGCGTCGTGGCCATGGTCGGCGACGGCATCAATGACGCGCCGGCGCTCGCGGCGGCGGACGTCGGGATCGCGATCGGCACCGGCGCGGACGTCGCGATCGAGGCGGCCGACGTGACGCTGGTCGGCGGCGATCCCCGCGGCGTCGCCAGGGCGATCGAGCTGTCCCGCGCGACGATGCGCGCGATCCGCCAGAACCTGGCGTGGGCGTTCGGCTACAACGTCGTGCTGATCCCGGTCGCGATGGGGGTCCTCTATCCCTTCGTCGGGATCCTGCTGAATCCCGCCCTCGCGGCGGGAGCGATGGCCCTATCGTCCGTGTCGGTGGTGCTGAACTCGCTGCGCCTGCGTCGCGCCGGGACCGACCCGGTCGCGGCCTCGTGACCGCCTCACCGGCCCGGTCCCGCGTCGAGGTCCCGGCCGACGCGCGCGACATCGCCGGCGACTTCGCCCATCGGCACGCCGTCGAGGTCCGGCTCTCGGACACCGACGCGATGGGCCACGTGAACAACGCCCGCTATCTGACCTACGTCGAGATCGCGCGCGTCGCCTACTACGAACAGGTGACCGGCAACGCCCTGCCGATCGGCGTCCACGGCGCCGAGGAGGGCATGATCCTGGCCGAGATCCGGATGACGTATCGGAGCCCGGCGTTCTACGGCGAGACGCTCACCGTCGAGACGCGCGTCGAGCGGATCGGCCGGACGAGCTTCGGGATGGTCCACCGGATCACGGCGCCGGAGAGCCGCTACGGACCGGCGCGCCTCATCGCCATCGCCGACTCGACCCTCGTCTCGTACGACTACCAGCAGGAGTGCCCGATCCCGGTGCCGGATGAATGGCGGGCCGCGATGTCCCGCCAGGAGGGTCGCGAGCTCTAGCCGGCCTCGGCCGCCGCCGTGCCTGCCGTCGCCTCGATCGATCGACCGAGCCACACCGCCCACACCGGGACGAGCACGAGCCCGATGGCTGTCGTGAGCAGATCGGGCAACGGCTCCGCGCGGACCCCGATGACCGCGGTCACGGCGTACCCGACGAGCGCCACCGCCGTCACGTAGCTCCACGTCACGAAGAGGCGCGGCAGGCGATCGCCGATCTCGCGGACGAGCGCGACGAGCGCGAGCGCGAGGAGGACGGCGCCGAACCGGTTGAACCAGTCGGCGACGTCGGACGCGACCATCTGGGCCCAATCGCCCGCGATGATCTCGGTCTCCTTGAAGCCGCAGTCGCAGTACAGCTGCCAGACCGACGCGTTCACGGCGCCGAGCGGGATCAGCGACGCCAGGGTCCCGATGACACCGCCGACCGTCGCGAACGAGACGAACATCGGCAGTCGGCCGGTGCCGCCCCACCGCGATGCGACGAGCCAGCCGAAGGTGACCGCGGCGGCAAACCCAACCGCAAAGGCGAGATTCGTCCAGAGGAAGACCGGGTAGATCGCCTGCCGGTAGCCGGCCGCGGCGATCGCCCGGTCGACCATGTTCGTGCCCTCGGGCAGCGGCGGCGGCGTCGCGACGAGGTCGAGTCGATCGACGTAGGTCAGCGCCGTCCCGACGATGAACGCAATCGCGACGATCCAGGCGAATGCGCTGACTCGAGACCGGGGCATCGCGCCGTCCTCTCTGGCTGTCCGCTACTCGGTGAACTTCTGGAAGACGGCGACCGCGTTCTGGCCGCCGAAGCCGAAGCCGTTGATCATCGCCGTCTCGACCGTCGCCTGGCGCTTCACGTTGGGCACGTAGTCGAGGTCGCACTCGGGGTCGGGGTCGTGGAGGTTGATCGTCGGCGCGATCCAGCCGTCGCGAAGCGTGCCGACCGCGGCGATCGCCGAGAGCGCACCGGCCGCGCCGAGGGTGTGGCCGATCATCGACTTCGGCGACGAGATCGGGACCTTGTAGGCCTGCTCGCCGAACGCGGCCTTGATCGCCCGGGTCTCGGTCACGTCGTTGAGCGGCGTCGAGGTCCCGTGGGCGACGATGTGCCCGATCTCGTCCGGCGCGAGCCCCGCCTGGCGCATCGCCTTGGTCATCGCCATCGCCGCCCCGCGACCGGTTGGCTCCGGCGCCGAGATGTGGTACGCGTCGGCCGTGAGGGCCGCCCCGGTCAGCTCAGCCAGGATCGGCGCGCCGCGGTCCATCGCGTGGGCCGCCGACTCGACGACGAGGATCCCGCAGCCCTCGCCGAAGACGAAGCCATCGCGGGTCCGGTCGAACGGCCGCGACGCGCCCTGCGGATCGTCGTTGCGCTTCGACAGGGCGGTCATGTTCGCGAGGGCCGCGAAGGCCATTGGCAGGAGCGGCGCCTCCGAGCCACCGGCGATGACGACGTCGCAGTCGCCGGAGCTGATCAGGCGCAGCGCGTCCTGGTAGGCGATGACACCCGAGGCGCACGCCGCGACCTGGGTGATGACCGAGCCCGTGAAGCCGTACTTCATCGACACCTGGGCCGCGGCCATCGAGCCCGAGAGCGCCGGGATCGCGAACGGGCTGACCTGGCCGGGACCCTTGTCGCGGATCGTGTAGGCCCCGCCAACGACCTCTTCCATGCCGCCGCCGCCGGTGTTGATGACGACCGCCACCCGGTCACGCGCCTCCTGGCTCATCGCCGCCGGGTCGAGCCCCGACCGGCCGATCGCCTCGGTCGCCGCGGCGACGCCGAAATGCACGAACCGGCTCATCCGGCGAACCATCTTGCGTTCCATCGTGAGGGTCGGGTCGAAGTCCTTGACCTCGGTCGCGATCCGGACGTCGTGGCCGGTCGTGTCGAAGGTCGTGATCGGCCCGGCGCCCGATACGCCGGCGAGGAGGTTGGACCAGTAGGTCTCGGCGTCATTGCCGATGGGCGAGATGGCGCCCATCCCGGTCACGACCGCCCGTCGCGCGGGATCAGTGCTAGGCATCGCGCGGATTGTGCGTCAGTCGCCGTCGTAGCGCTTGAAGATCACCGCGCCGTTGTGGCCGCC
>JBKPRF010000139.1:0-8321 GCA_046734475.1 Chloroflexota bacterium | reverse complement strand
CTCGAGATGGGCTCGACGGACGCCGGATCGGGCGACCGCGAGCACCGGGGCGGACGGGATGTGCGGGGCAGTCGCAAGCGCTGAGCGAGGCGGCGGGACTAGCCTGTAGGTCATGACGGCGACCCTCGCAGCGCCCTCGGCGACGATCGAGTGGCTGCTCGATCCGGAATGGCCTGCGGTCCGACGCCTCGCCCTCCTCCAGCTGTTCGATCGACCGCGCGAGGACGTCGATGTCGCGGCGCTGACCGCGAACCTCGCCTCGGACCTGTGGGTCGCACCGCTCCTGGCGGGCGCCGTGCGGGAAGGCGTGAGCCCGCCAACGCCGGTCCACGCCTACGCGAAGTGGGCCGGCGCGCACTGGCGCCTGTTCGCCCTTGCCGAGCTCGGCGTCGACGTCGACGTCCCCGGCGCCGCGGGCCCGATCCGGGAGGCCCTCGACCAGGAGCTCGCCTGGCTCGGCTCGCCCGGCCGGCAGCGCCGGCTCAAGCCCATCCGCGGGCTCCACCGGCACTGCTCGTCGCAGGAGGGCGCCGGCGTCTGGGCGGCCATCGGGGTCGGCCACGGCGATGACGAGCGGCTCGTCGCCCTCGTAGATCGGCTCACCCGCATCCAGTGGCCCGACGGCGGCTGGAACTGCGACGTCAAGCCCGCGGCCCATCACTCCTCGTTCAACGAGTCGTGGATGCCGCTCCGCAGCCTCGTCGCAGCCCGGGCCAACCCGACGACGGCCGCTCTCCCGGGGCTCGACGCCGCGATCGACCGGAGCGCCGAGTTCTTCCTGCGCCATCGCGTGGTCGAGTCGGAGCGAACGGGGGATCTCGCGAGCGAGCGCGTCGCCTACCTGCGCTGGCCACCGTACTGGCACTACGCCCTCCTGCCCGGGCTCACGGCGCTGGCCGAGGCCGGCCGGCTCGACGACCCGCGGGCGCGAGCGGGTCTGGATCGCCTGCTCGCGGCGCGCGCGCCGGATGGCCGCTGGTACCCGACGGGGCGGTACTGGACCGGCCCCGGTTCGAAGGGCAGCGGCGTCGAGCTCGTGCACTGGGGTCGGGATGGCGAATCCCGGATGCTGACCCTCCAGGCCCTGCGCCTCCTCCGCGCTGCGGGCATTCCGGCCTGATGGCTGACCGCGAGAAGCTCAAGCGCGAATCGGCCGGGCGGTATGTGACCGCCGACGGGCGGTTCAACGTGGAACAGTCGTCCGGTCGCTGGCTGACGATCGACGCCGAGACGACCGACGAGCTGGGGCTGCCGCTGGTCCGAGGCCCGTTCGCGTCGCTTGACGAGGCGCGCTCGGCAATCGAGCAGGCCCGGACCGGCCCCAAGGCCACCTCGACGCTCGAAGGCAAGCTCAAGGCGTTCCCGAAGGGCGGTCGCGCCGCGACGCGAGCGAAGGACCACGGCGCGGCCGCGACCTCCAGGAAGCCGCGCGAACCGGTGATCGCCATGCGCGACTTCGAACCCGCCGACGGCGATCCACTCCGGGCGCTCTGGAAGGCAGCGGGCTTCGGATCGGTCGGCGACGACGATCGCAGCCTCGCCGCCTTCGTCGCGCGCAATCCCGGTCTCCTCGTGGTCGCAACCGCCGACGATCGGATCGTCGGCTCCGCGCTCGGTGGCTGGGATGGCCGGCGGGGCTGGATCTACCACGTCGTCACGGCGGAGCCGTTCCGACGCAAGGGCATCGCGACGCGCCTGGTGCGTCGCGTCGAGCAGCGGCTGCGGGTCGCGGGCGCGCCGAAGATCAACGCGATCGTCCGTGACGGCAATGTGCCGGCGGACGCGTTCTGGACCTCGCTCGGCTACGAGCTCGCGCCGGCCCGCCGATTCGCCAGGGAGCTCTGAGCGCCCGCGGCCGATTCGCGGTCAGCGGCGCTGGCGCGGCTCCCGGGCCCGATCGCGAGCCCCGGCCTCGCGGCTCTCGCGCCGCTGACGATCGAGAATCTGCTTGAAGACCTTGCCCTGTCCGGGCCGCATCAGCTCGCGATCCTCGGCCCCCGCGTCGTGATCGCGGCGCCGCATCCGGGCGGCCTCGCGCGGATCGAGGTCCTCCTCGTCCATGGCCTGATGCTCCACCCATGTCCCCGGGGCCGTCAAGACGGCTGTCGGTCACCTGCAAGACGATCTCGGGGGACGTGGTCAAGGTTCGCAACCGCGAACCACCCACGCTCGGATCGTGCTGGATCTTGCCCTGCTCGCCATCCGCGTTGCCGCTGGGCTGACGTTCGCCGCCCACGGCGCGCAGAAGGCGTTCGGCTGGTGGGAGGGACCCGGGCCGAGCGGCTGGCGCGGAGCGGTCGAGCGGATGGGCTTCCGGCCGGTCGACCTGTTCCTGCTGACGTCCGTCGGCGCGGAGCTGATCGGGGGCCTCCTCCTTGCAGCCGGCTTCCTGACCCCGCTCGCCGCCGCGATCCTCATCGTTCAGGCGGTCGTCATCATCGGCCAGGCCCATTGGTCCAAGGGCTTCTTCAGCCAGAAGGGCGGCTTCGAGCATCCACTCCTGCTCGGTGTCGTGGCCGGCGCGGTCTGCCTCGCGGGGCCCGGTGGCTGGAGCCTCGACGCGCTGCTCGGCCTGCCGTTCCCGGAGCCCATCCGGGCGGCGATCGTCCCGCTCGCGATCAGCATCGGGCTGGCGGTCAACCTCCTCCCGAGCGCCGCGCGGGCCAGCGACGAACAAACGACGCCGGCCCCGCGCCGCCTCCCGGCGACGACGCCCGAGCGGCAGCGACGCGCCCGGGCCCTCCTCCGACGCGACTGACCCCCGGCATCCCTCCGTCTGTGGCAAGGTGCGGCCCATCGACGCTGACCGCCGCTGGAGGAGACGATGTCGATCGCCGAGGCCGTTGACCGAGCGAACCGCTATCTGACCGAGCATCCCGAAGAGGCCCGCTACCGCGACTCCGCGGCGCGGGCCCACCTCGAGGCGGGCCTTGTCGTGGACGTGACCGGACCGACGGGCGAATCGCTGCGCACCGACATGCCGACCGGCATCGGCGGCGGCGCGAGCGCCCCCTCGCCGGGCTGGTTCCTGCGGGCGGCCGAAGCCTCGTGCCTGGCCGCGCTCGTGGCGATCCGGGCGGCATCGCTAGGCATCGAGCTGCGCTCGGTCGACGTCGAGGTCGACAGCGAATCGGACGACCGCGGCATCCTCGGCATCGACGGCGACGTCCCGGCCGGCGCGCTCTCCGTACGAGCCATCGTCTCGATCGACGCGCCGGACGCGAGCCGGGGCGCGGTCGAGGCCCTCGCCGCCTGGGCCCTCGACCATTGCCCCGTCACCGACACGGTTCGGCGATCGGTGCCCTTCGAGCTCGAGGTCCGCTAGGGGCGCGCAGCAGCCGGAAGGGCGGTCGGGATCGGCGACTCGACCGTCGCCCCCGCAACGCCCGAACCGATCGTCCCGCCCCACGTCATCGCGAACAGGCCGAAGAGGCCGCTCGTGAGCACCGCGTCGGCGTCACGCCCGAGGATGAGCCCGAACCCGACCACCTGCAGCATCAGGGGCAGGATGCCGAGGATCGCTCCGCCCAGCACGCCGACGATCCACGAGGCTCCCGCGCGGCGGCTCGCCCACGCGCCCCAGCCACCGACGACGAGGTAGATCGGGGCGACCACGGCCGGGCCGATCACGTCCTTCAGGCCGGGCCTGATCGCCTCGGCGATGAGGTGGCTGCCACCGATCAGCAACAGGGTCACGACCGGCCAGGTCAAGCCCCGAACGAGCGCATGCACGAGATCTGCTCCTTCCCTCGAGCGACGACCCTGACTGGATCGCCTGCCGGGTCAAGGGTTGGGCGGTGCGCCCCTCGCGGCCAGTGCAACGACTGGAGTTGCTCGTGCAATTTCTGCACTTGGACGGGCTGTGACGGCGCGCATACTCCAGCCGTGAAATACGAGCAGGTGTGCCCCGTCTCGATGGCGAGCGAGATCGTCGCGGAGCGCTGGACCCCGCTGATCCTGCGCGAGGTGGTGCTCTTCGACCGCCATCACTTCAGCGAGATCCAGCACGGCGTCGGTCGCATCTCGCAGAGCCTCCTGTCGACCCGCCTTCGGACGCTCGAGGCGGCCGGGGTCATCGAGCGGCGGCCGAACCGCCAGGGGAGAGGCTGGGAGTACCACCCGACCGCTGCCGGGCGCGAGCTCGAAACCGTCCTCAACGAGCTCGGCATCTGGGCCCAGCACTGGCTCGAGCTTCGCCAGGAGGACTGCGAGCCGTCGTACCTGATGATGACGACGCACGCGATCCTGCGAACCGACCGACTGCCGAAGAGCCCGACCACGGTCAGATTCGAGTTCACTCGGAACCCGAAGATCTACTGGCTCGTCATCGACGGCCCGGAGCCGGAGCTCTGCTTCAACGACCCGGGCCGCGAGTCGGACCTGGTCGTCCGGCTCGACGAGCAGGTGTTCGGCAACGTCGTCCTCGGCCGGTCGCGGCTCGCCGATGCCATCGAACAGGGCGCGGTCCGACTCGAGGGCCGGCCCGACCTCGTCAGATCGTTCCCGTCCTGGTTCGGGCCCACCCGGTTCGCGAAGTACGCGCTGCCGCCCGCCGCCTGACGTCGCGGACGCTCGGGCAGGGGGCCCTCAGCTGAAGGGCTTCACGACCATGTCGAAGACCAGCAGCAGGACGATCGCGTTGAACGCCCAGAACAGGACCCAGCCGCGCGTCGAGGTCACGACCGCGACGAGCGCCGGCCCGGGAACGATCTCCGGGTTGTCCGCCGCGGCCCTGGCGACATCGGCGGTCCAGCGCGCCTCGCCGGCGCCGCCCGTGGCCGCCCCGACGACGAACAGCACGTAGGCGATCAGGAGCCACGGGGCGAGCAGGTCGTAACCGCTCGCGATCGCCGCGGCCAGGCCGAGCAGGCCACCGGTGATGAAGACCGGCGCGATGAACCGCCCGATCCCGCCGAGCGTCTCGGCGACGCCCTGGATCGTCCGGGCGTTGCCCGATCGGACAGCCACGCGCAGGAGGATGGCCGGCCCGACGGTCATCGAGATGGCGGTGAAGATGACCGCGATGTGGAGGAACGTCAGGATGGAGATCGCATTCACGTCGCTGCCTCCTGGCCCCCGGACACGGCCGGGATGATATGCACCTCCGCGCCCGCCGGCACGTCCGTGTCCAGCGTCGCGCGCCGGCCGCCCACGAAGACGTTGATGTGCGTCCGGATGACGGGCCCGGCGTCGACGAGGCGGTTGCGCAGACCCGGGATCCGACGGTCGAGATCGTCGATGACCGCGGCGACCGTGTCGCCGGCCGCGTCGAGCTGCCGCGGCGCACCGGGGAACAGGGCCACGAGCGAGCGCGGGAGGTGCACCGTCGCGCTCACGTGAGGAAGGCCGGGCTTCGCCGGCGTCAGCCGACGACCGCCGCCTCGACGGACCAGACCGACGGCAGGTTCTCGGCGGCGATCTCCCAGGTGCGGCCCTCGTCGCTGCTGGCAAAGACCTGGCCGTTGCTCGTCCCGAAATAGACACCGACCGGGTCGAGCCGGTCGACCGCCATCGCCTCGCGCAGCACGCTCAGGTAGGCATGCTCCTGGGGCAGGCCGTCGGAGCCGCGGATCCAGCTGTCGCCGCCGTCGTTCGTCCGCCACACGGCGGCGCTCGCCTCCGGCATGAACCGGCCCTGGTCATCGCCGTTGAGCGGGATGGTCCAGACGGTCTTCGGGTCGCGCGGGTGGGCGCCCATCGGGAACCCGAACTGCGACGGCAGGCCCGCGGTGATCTCCTCCCACTGCAGGCCACCGTCGGAGGTCCGGTACACGCCGCAGTGGTTCTGCTGATAGAGGTGCTCGCCGCCGTCGGCAGCCATGACGAGCTTGTGGACGCACTGCCCGAACTCGGGGTACTTGTCGGGGTAGAAGTCGGCTCGGACGCCCCTGTTCCGGAGCTCCCAGGTCGCGCCGCCGTCGCGCGTCTCGAACGCGCCGACCGCCGAGATCCCGACCCAGACCCGGCTCGGATCGTCGCGATGCGGGACGATCGAGTGGAGGCACAGGCCGCCGTTGCCGGGCTGCCACTCGGAGCGTGTCGGGTGATTCGTCAGGCCCTCGACATGGCGCCACGTCGCGCCGCCGTCGGTGCTCCTGAAGAGCCCGGCCGGCTCCACGCCGGCATAGATCGCGTCGGGCGTCGCGGTCACGTTCCAGACCGTCTTGACCTTCGGTCCGTCGTCGCCGTACGTCAGGCCCTCGCTCGAATGCGTCCAGCGCTCGCCGAGGTCGTCGCTGCGCCAGATCGCCGGCCCGTACCACTCGTTGCCGCCCCCGGCGAGGATCGCGCCGGATGCCGGATCGATCGACAGGTCGTGCAGCGGCCAGCCTTCGCAGAGCGGGCCGCGGACCCGCCACGCACGCCGATCGCCGCCGCCGTCGAGGATGAACGCACCCTTGCGGGTGCCGACCAGGAGGACGACTCGTTCGCTCATGGCGCAACCCTAGCGCAGCGTCTGTCCCGGGTGTGAGCGCGGCGCTATCGTTGCCCGATGGCAACGACGCTGACCGTTCCGGGCGCGGTGATCACGGAGCGCGAGCACACGGTCCCCCTCGATCACGCCCAGCCCGGCGGCGAGACGATCACGGTGTTCACCCGCGAGGTCGCCGATCCCGACGGTCGCGACCGGCCGTACCTCATCTTCCTCCAGGGCGGTCCCGGCTTCGAGGCGACGCGGCCGACGGCGCCGCCCAGCGGTTGGCAGAAACGCGCCCTCCGCGACTACCGGATCCTGCTCATCGACCAGCGCGGCACCGGCCGCTCGACACCGGTGGGCCGCGAGATCCCGGGTGACACGGCGGAAGCGAAGGCGCACTACCTGACGCTGTTCCGGGCCGACGCGATCGTCCGCGACTGCGAGCTGATCAGGAAGGAGCTCGGGGTCGACCGCTGGAGCCTCCTCGGGCAGAGCTTCGGCGGCTTCACGTCGCTCACGTATCTCTCGATCGCGCCGGACGGCCTGCGCGAGGTCTTCAACACCGGCGGCATGGCGCCGATCGGCCGCCACGTCGACGACGTGTACGCGGCCACCTACCGGCGGCTCATCTCGAAGAACGAGGCGTACTTCGCTCGTTACCCGGAGGACCGCAAGCGCGTCGAGGACATCCATCGCAAGCTCGACGACGAGGACATCCGCCTGCCCTCGGGCGACCGCCTGACCTCGCGCCGGTTCCGGCAGCTCGGGTCATGGCTCGGCGACGATCACGGCTTCGAGCTCCTGCACCAGGTGATCGAGCTGCCGGTGGGCTCGAACGCCTTCCTGCACGACGGCGGCCCGGGCCTCCGGGTGGAGCGCAACCCGATCTACGCCACGCTCCACGAGTCGTCGTATGCCGACGGCGTCGCGACGCGCTGGTCGGCCCAGCGCCTGCTGCCTGACGAGGTCACCGAGCAGCGGTACTTCACGGCCGAGCACATCTTCGAATGGATGTGGGACGACTTCAGCGGGCTCCACGGCCATCGCGAGGCCGCGAAGCTCCTCGCCGAGCATCAGTGGCCGCGCCTGTACGACCCGGACCAGCTGGCCCGCAACGAGGTCCCGGTGGCCTGCACGATCTACGTGAACGACCTGTACGTGGAGCGCGAGTTCGCCGAGGAGACCGCCGCGGAGGTCCGGAACGTCCGGCCCTGGATCACGAACGAGTACGAGCACAGCGCGCTGCGCAACCACGGCGAAGCGGTGCTCGACCGCCTCATCGCGCTGAATCGCGGCCGGGCGTTCTGGTCCGGCGAGCCGGTCTTCCGCGGCTCGGCTGGCCGGCGGCCCTCGTGATGGGGTGATCCGGCTCGGTCGCGGCGAGCTCTCCGCGGCGCTCGCCGCGATGTCGTACGGATCGGCCTGTGTCGGTCCTGCTCGGGATGGCCGCCGCGACGATCCGGCGAGGTCCCCGCGCCAGCTCGATGTGAGGGAAGGCTAGAAGGCGCGGCGGGCCACCAGCCACAGGACGAAGAGCGCGGCGACGACGAGGAGGGCCTGCTCGGCGAATGGCAGCGCGGAGAAGGTGTGGACCGCGTCGTTGAACATGCCGCTGACCTGGCCGCCGAGGTCGGGCGAGGTCACCGGACCGCCGACGACCGCGGGCCCGCCGCCACCGCCGGCGCCACCGACCTGCCCGGCGGGACCGTGACTGAGACCACCACCGTATTCGACCATGGCCGCATCATCGCACCGATCGTGAGGATGTCCAGAGCCGTGTCCGTGCGATGAACAAGCCGACGAAGGCCGAGCTGGAGGCCGCTCGCGATCGCTCGATCCCGGACGTCATCGGGCCCGACCTGCGAGTGCTGTTCGTGGGGATCAATCCCGGCCTGTACTCGGG
>JBKPRF010000138.1:0-7870 GCA_046734475.1 Chloroflexota bacterium | reverse complement strand
CGATCCATCCGCGGCTGCTCGAGCTCATCCGCGAGCACCACTCGACGATCGTCTTCACGAACAGCCGGCGCCTCGCCGAACGACTCGCCCAGCGGCTCAACGAGCTCGCCGGCGAGGAGCTCGTCCGGGCGCATCACGGCTCGATCGCCCGCGAGCAGCGGCTCCAGATCGAGGAGGACCTCAAGGCCGGCCGGGTGCCGGCGATCGTCGCGACGTCGTCGCTCGAGCTCGGCATCGACATGGGCGCGGTCGATCTCGTGGTGCTCGTCGAGTCGCCGACGAGCGTCGCCTCCGGCCTGCAGCGCGTCGGCCGCGCGGGCCACCACGTCGGCGAGCCATCGCGCGGGATCCTGTTCCCGAAGTTCCGGGGCGATCTCCTCGAGGCCGCCGTCGTCACGCGCCGGATGCACGAGGGCGCGATCGAGACGACCGTCCTGCCGCGCAACCCGCTCGACGTCCTGGCCCAGCAGCTCGTCGCGATGGCCGTGATGGACCGCTGGAGCGTTGCCGAGCTGCTGGCGGTCGTGACGCGTTCGGCGCCGTTCGAGACGCTCTCGCGGGAAGCGCTCGAGGCCGTCCTCGGGATGCTCGCCGGCGCGTACCCGAGCGACGAGTTCGCCGAGCTCAAGGCGCGGCTGACGTGGGATCGCGTCACCGACATCGTCGAGGGCCGGCGCGACGCCCGGGTCGTCGCCGTGACCTCCGGCGGCACGATCCCGGACCGCGGCCTGTTCGGCGTCTTCCTCGCCGGCGAGCCCGGAACGCCCGGCCGGCGCGTCGGCGAGCTCGACGAGGAGATGGTCTACGAGCTCCGGGCCGGGATGCACGGCGACGTGATCGTCCTCGGCGCGAGCTCGTGGCGGGTCACCGACATCACGCCCGACCGGGTGATCGTCGAGCCGGCGCCGGGCGTGCCGGGCAAGCTGCCGTTCTGGAAGGGCGACTCGGTGGGGCGGCCGATCGAGCTCGGACGGGCGATCGGCGGATTCATCCGCGAGGCCGAGGCGGACCTGGCGCGTGGCGAGCGGGGTCGAGCGCGGCTCGAGGCCCGCCTCCAGGAGACCCACGACCTGGACGAGCTCGCGGCTCGCAACCTCGTCCAGTACCTCGACGAGGAGCGCGAGATCGCCGGCGCCCTCGCCACCGACAAGCGGATCGTCGTCGAACGTTTCCGCGACGAGCTCGGCGACTGGCGGCTCGTCGTCCTCAGCCCGTTCGGCGGCCGGGTCCACGCGCCGCTGACGCTCGCGATCGAGGGCCGGCTGCGGGACCGCCTCGGGATCGAGGCCCAGACGATCTGGTCGGACGACGGGATCGCGGTCCGGCTGCCCGAGGGCGAGGGCGATGGCGATGCCGCACGGCTCGGCGAGGTCGAGCGGCTGCTGTTCCCGGAGCCGGACGAGATCGAGGACCTCGTGGTCGAGGCCGTCGGTGGCTCGGCCCTCTTCGCATCGCGGTTCCGGGAGAACGCCGGCCGGGCCCTCCTCCTGCCGCGGCGGCGGCCCGGCTCGCGCACGCCGCTGTGGCAGCAGCGCCAGCGGGCCGCGGACCTGCTGCAGGTCGCGTCGCGCTACGGCAGCTTCCCGATCCTCGTCGAGACGTACCGCGAGTGCCTCTCGGACGTCTTCGACCTCGACGCCCTGCGGGACCTGCTCGGCGGCATCGCCCGGCGCGACATCGGTGTCCACTCGGTCGAGACGGTCAAGGCCTCGCCGTTCGCGTCGTCGCTGCTGTTCGACTACGTGGCGGCCTACATGTACGAGGGCGATGCGCCGCTCGCCGAGCGGCGGGCGGGTGCGCTGGCGCTCGATCGCGACCTGCTGCGCGAGCTCCTCGGGCAGGAGGAGCTCCGGGAGCTGCTCGATCCGGAGGCACTCGGCGACCTCGAGCTGTCGCTCCAGGCCCTCGCCGATGATCGGCGGGCGAACAGCGCCGACCACCTCCACGACCTGCTGCGGCGGGTCGGCGACCTGTCGCGCCTGGAGGTCGACGCCCGGGTCGAAGGCGGTCGCGGCACCGCCGGGCCATGGCTCGACGAGCTGGTGAAGAGCCGGCGCGGCGTCGAGGTCCGGATCGCCGGCGAGGCTCGCTGGATCGCGATGGAGGATGTGGCCCGCTACCGCGACGGCGTCGGCGTGGCCGCCCCGGCGGGGGTGCCAGAGGCCTTCCTCGCGCCGGCGAACGGCGCCCTCGAGGGATTGCTCGCCCGGTGGGCCCGGACCCACGGGCCATTCCTGTCGACGGAGCCGGCCGCCCGGTGGGGCCTGCCGATCGGGATCGTCGACGATGCGCTCGGCCGGCTCCTGGCGAGTGGCGCCCTGGTCCGGGGCGAGTTCCGGCCGGGCGGCTCCGAGCGCGAATGGTGCGACCCCGAGGTGCTCAGGCTCCTCCGGCGGCGCTCGCTGGCCCGCCTCCGCCAGGAGGTCGAGCCGGTCTCCCCGGAGGTCCTCGGACGGTTCCTGCCGGCCTGGCACGGCGCGGCCCCGGTCGGTGCCGACGACGCGCCGCTGCGCGGCACGGCCGCGCTCGAGCGCCTCGCCGAGGTGGTCGACCAGCTCTCCGGCGTGCCGATTCCCGCCTCCGTCCTCGAGCGCGACGTGCTCCCGGCCCGGATTCCCGGCTACCAGCCCCGGCTCCTCGACGAGCTCGGCGCGCTGGGCGAGGTGGCCTGGGTCGGGCGGGGCAGCCTGGGCCGGGACGACGGCCGGGTGGTGCTCTACCGGCCCGGCCGTGAGGCACTCCGGCCGCAGGGCCTGCCCGACGGTGTCGAGCGCCCGAGCGGCGCGCGCCACGAGGCGATCCGCGAGCATCTCCGGGCCCGCGGCGCCTCGTTCTATCGCGCGATCCACGCCGCGTCCGGCGGTGGCCCGGATCGAGAGGTCCTCGACGCGCTGTGGGATCTCGTCTGGGCCGGCGAGGTCACGAATGACACGTTCGCCCCGCTCCGGGCGCTCCGCTGGAAGCGGCCGGCCAGGCCGACGGGCCGGCCGCGGATCGGGCGTCTGACGTCGCTGGGTCCCCCCGAGGCGGCCGGCCGCTGGTCGCTCGTCGAGCCCGCGACCGACGGCTCGAGCCCCACGGAGCGGCTTCACGCCGCGGCGCTCGCCATGCTCGACCGCCACGGCGTCCTCGTCCGCGAGGCGGTCATGGCCGAGAGCCACGAAGGCGGCTTCGCCGGGGTCTACCCGGTCCTCCGGGCCCTCGAGGAGGCGGGCCGGATCCGCCGCGGGTACTTCGTCGAGGGGCTCGGGGCGGCCCAGTTCGCGCTGTCGGGCGCGATCGAGCGCCTCCGGGCGATGCGCGAGCCGGCGTCGGCCGAAGGCGACCCGCCGGTCGCCCACCTGCTGGCGGCGGCCGATCCAGCCAATCCCTACGGAGCCGCGCTCCCGTGGCCGCGCCGCGGCGACGACGACAAGCGGCCACTCCAGCGGGCGGCCGGCGCGTCGGTCGTCCTCGTCGACGGCGTTGCCACGCTGTACGTCGAGCGCGGCGGCCGGTCGCTCCAGACGCTGCCGGCGTTCGACGATCCCGCCGTCGCCACCGCGGCGCTCGCCGCGTTGCCCGGCCTGCTGACCGGACCCGGCCGGGATCGCGAGCTCGTCATCACGAGGATCGACGGTGTCGCGGTGAAGGACTCGCCGCATCACGACGCCCTGCTCGCGGCCGGATTCAGCGCCGGCTACCGCGGCCTGGTCCTGCGCGAATCACGCTCCGGACGCCTGCCGGCCGGCCGCGAATCGCGCGCGCCGCGCACCGATGCGCGACTCCGGCGAAACTGAGCACTTCATGGCAGAAGGCGACACCCTCGCACGCATCGCCGTCGGGCTCCGACCCCACCTCGCCGGGCGGGTCGTCGTGGCAGCCCGCGCCCGCTTGCCCGGGCCCCAGGTCAGCCGCGTCGTGGGCCAGAAGATCGACGCCGTCGAGGCCGTCGGCAAGAACCTCCTCATCCGCTTCGAGAACGGCCTCGAGATCCGGACCCACCTCGGGCTCCACGGCTCATGGCACCGCTACCGACCGGGCGAGCCGTGGCGCCGGCCCGCCAGCCGAGCCGTCCTCATCATCGAGGTCCAGAACGCCGTCGCCGTCTGCTTCGACGCCCCGGTGGTCGAGCTCTTCGAGACGAAGTCCGAGCCCGTTCATCACAGTCTCGGCCAGCTGGGGCCGGATCTGCTCGATCCCAAGTTCGACGCCAAGGAAGCCCACCGCCGGGTCCGGGCGCCCGAGCGAGCCCAGCACGAGATCGGCGACGTCATGCTCGATCAGCGGGCGATGGCCGGCATCGGGAACGTCTACAAGAGCGAAGTCCTGTTCCTCGAGAAGGTCGATCCGTTCTCGCCGGTCTCGGCGATCGACGACGACTCGATCGACCGGATCATCGAGACGAGCCGGCGGCTCCTCGCCGACAACACCCGACCGGGCGCACCGGCGGGCCGGACCACGACGACCGATCCCAAGACCGGGGCGATGCTCGCCCCGACCCGGCTCTGGGTCTACGACCGCGCCGGAAGGCCCTGCCATCGCTGCGGGACGATCCTCCAGTCGGCGCCGCAGGGCAGCGAGCTGCCCCGCACGACGTACTGGTGCCCGAGCTGCCAGGCGCCGGCCAACCAGAAGGCCGCGGCGACGAACGGCAAGGGCGCGAAGCGGGTCGCCGCGAAGGCCAAGCCGGCGACTTGACGTTCGCCGTCGCCGTCAGGCCGCGGCGACCTCGATGCGCTGTGGGCCTTGGAGGGTCGCGTCCGCGGCGCATGAGCGCCGAGCCCGTCCCCGCGTAACCCGGCCTTGACTTCCACGCCTCCCACGCGCACGGTCAGTGCGGGGAGAGCGGAGGGAGCAGGAGTGGAAGCGGTCACGTCGAGCCCGGGCCTCGATCTCGGCGCGCTCGAGGACGCGAGCGAGACGGACTTCCGACCGACGGACCGGCTGCCGATGCTGCAGCTGTTCCAGGTGTCGCTCTACTGGCTGGGGATCAGCCTGATCATGGGCGGCATCGGGGTCGTCGTGCAGAAGCAGGTCCCGGCCTTCGTTCCGGGTGACCTGCAGGGCCCGGCCCTGGCCCTCCAGAGCATCGTCACGATGATCATGGCGTCGCTGATCCAGCCGACGGTCGGGATGATCAGCGACTACACGGTGAGTCGCTGGGGCCGGCGGAAGCCGTTCATCGCGATCGGCGCGACGCTCGACGTGCTGTTCCTGTACGGCATCGGCTCGGCCAACGACTACGTCACCCTCGTCGCCTTCCTCATCGCCGTCCAGTTCAGCTCGAACTTCGCCCAGGGCCCGTTCCAGGGCTACGTGCCGGACCTCGTGCCCCAGGCGCAGGTCGGGCTGGCCAGTGCGCTCGTCGGCGTCATGCAGACCCTCGGCTTCGTGCTCGGCACGATCACGATCACCTTCGGCGTGACGACGGGCCACTACCTGGTCCCGCTGGTGTTCCTCGGCCTCGTCGAGCTCGGAACGGCGGTCGGCACCATCCTCTGGGTCCGGGAGGGCCGGGCCGCACGTCAACGCCGGGGCCGCTCGTGGTGGTCGATCGCGCGCTCCGCGTGGGGGATGGACATCCTCAAGGAGCGGAGCTTCGTGAATCTCGTCCTGTCGCGCCTGCTGTTCCTGGCGGGCACGAACATGCTCCTGAGCTTCTACATCATCTTCATGGACCAGACGCTCAAGCTCACGGCCGAGGAGGAGCCGTTCTGGATCACGGTCACCGGCGCCACGATGGCCCTCCTGACAATGGCCGCGACGATCCCGTCGGCCCGGATCTCCGACCGCGTCGGACGCAAGCCGGTCATCTACGTGGCCGCGGCCATCGGCGCCGCCGGCCTCCTCGTCATCGGCCTCGCGCCGACCGTCCAGGTCTTCGTCGTCGGCACCGTGCTCATCGGGGCGGCGACCGGGACGTTCCTGGCCGTGGACTGGGCGCTGATGACCGACATCATCCCGAAGGCGGCCTCGGGCCGGTACATGGGCATCAGCAACATCGCGGTGGCGATCGGTGGGCCGCTGGCGAGCGTCATCGGCGGGGCCTGCCTGTTCTTCATCGGCGGAAAGCTCCACGACCCGGCCGGCCCGCGGGCCGCGTACCTCGTGGCCACCGCGGTGTTCGCGCTCTCGGCGTTCTTCCTGCGCCGTGTCGATCCGCGTCCGCGAGGGGCCTGGCTCGCCACCGAAACGGCGCCCGAGACGCCGCCCGCCGAGGCCGCCGCGAGCGCCTAGCCCATCCGGGCCTCTCCCGGGAGCGGGCCGGTCCCGTATCCTGTCCGGCTGTATGAGCGATGGCACGGTGATGGTCATCGGGGGCGCGGAGGACAAGATCCGCGACCGGGTCATCCTGAGCCGGTTCGTCGCCCTGGCCGGCGGCGCCGGGGCGAAGATCGTCGTCATCTCGACCGCGAGCTCCCTCGGGTTCGAGGCCGGCGAGCGCTACCGGGCCGTGCTCGGCGAGCTCGGCGTCAAGACCGTCCGCCCGCTCCACGCGATGACCCGCGGCCAGGCCAACGACGAGACCTTCGCCCGACAGCTGCGCGACGCGACCGGCGTCTTCCTCACCGGCGGGAACCAGCTCCGGCTGTCGTCGACGATCGGCGGCACGCTCCTGGCCGAGGCGGTCATGGAGCGGTTCAAGGCCGGGGCGGTCGTCGGCGGGACGAGCGCCGGGGCATCGGCGATGTCGACTCACATGATCGCGTTCGGCGCCTCGGGCGGCACCCCGAAACACCGGATGGCGGCCCTCGCCGCGGGCCTCGGCGTCCTGCCGAGCGTCATCGTCGACCAGCATTTCCAGCAGCGGAACCGCTACGGCCGCCTCCTGAGCGTCATCGCCCAGAACCCGAGCCTGCTCGGGATCGGCATCGACGAGGACACCGCCGGGGTCGTCGGGCCGGACGGGGTCATGGAGATCATCGGCCGCGGCTCGGTGACGATCGTCGACGGGGCCGCCGCGGAGACCGATGCCTGGGACGTCCACGGCCACAAGCCGCTGATGATCAGTGGCGTCGTCCTGCACGCGCTGCCGGCCGGCTACCGCTTCGACCTCCGGCGGCGTCACCGCGTCGCCGCGCCCAAGCTGACCGCGCTCCAGGGCGGCGAGGCCGCGGCCGCATCGAGCTGACGCCGCGATCGGGTAGGCTGCGGGCGACGCCGAGCGACCCGGACGTCGGGAGGAATCACGCCAGTGGCTGAACGGGTTTCGACCCGCCGCGCGCGGTCCACGGCCACCTCGAAGGAGGACGCGGCGCGGCTGCGCCTCGAGGGCACCCGCGCGAAGACCGCCACGAGGCCCGCTCCCGGCAGGGCGAGCAATGGCGCCGGCCCGCTGCCCACGCTCCGGATCCTCGAGACGCGGATCCTCCGAGGTCCGAACTACTGGTCGCGCCAGCCCGTCGTCCGGATGGTCGTCGACCTCGGTGTCCTCGAGGGGTACCCATCCAACACGATCCCGGGCTTCGTCGAGGCGCTCCTCGACTGGATGCCGAGCGTCGGCGAGCACGCCTGCTCGCTGAACCGCCGCGGTGGATTCGCGACAAGGCTGAAGGACGGCACGTGGATGGGCCACGTCGCCGAGCACATCTCGCTGGAGCTCCAGAACCTCGCCGGCACCGACGTCCGCCACGGCAAGACCCGCGGGACCGGCAAGGAGGGCGAATACAACGTCATCTACGAGTTCCGCGAAGAGGCGGTCGGGATCGAGGCCGGCAAGATCGCCGTCGCGCTCATCAACCACCTCGTCGCGCCGAACGACCCCGAGCACGCCTTCGACTACCAGGCCGAGCTCGAGCGCCTCATCCGCCTCGCGGAGAAGCAGGCCTTCGGCCCGTCGACCCAGGCGATCCTCGACGAAGCGGCGTCAAGAGACATCCCCTTCCTC
>JBKPRF010000137.1:0-4277 GCA_046734475.1 Chloroflexota bacterium | reverse complement strand
GGCTAGCGGCGACGGCGGCGGCGCGTCGGCTTGGCCCGGATCGTGGCCTCCGGCCGGGAGCCCTTCGATCGGGCCAGGTAGCGCTGGCGGGCGAGCTGGTGCTCGTACGCCTCGAACAGCGGCGGGAACTTCACGAATCGCACCCAGATCATGACCCCGAGGCCGATGACGGCGGTGAGCCCGATGATCGCGAAGTCGAACATGAACAGCGACCCGGCCATGAGCAGGAAGAACGTGATGATCCCGGCCCAGAGCAGCCACTCCCACATGTCGGTGTACAGCCGGTGGCGGTGGAGCGAGCGCGTCCGGACGTTGTACAGGATCACGAGCAGCACGAGCAGCACCAGCGACCCGATCCAGACCTGGTTGAAGAGGTCCGGAAAGTTGATCTGGTTGAACCCGAGCCAGAGGTACTCCCAGGGGAGCAGCGTCACGTTGTCACCTGCCTGTGGGAACCGAGCGGAAGATCGAGTATGCCATTTCCCGGGCTATACTCGGCCACCCAGGACACGCAGTGGAGGGAAGCGGTGCGAGCCCTGCTGTCCGTCGCCACACGCGACGGCATCACCGCCTTCGCCCGCGGACTCCAGGGCCTGGGCGTCGAGCTCTACGCGACCGACGGCACCCGCGAGCACCTCCAGGAGGACGGCGTCGAGGCCGAGCCGGTCGCCGACCTGACGGGCATGGCCGAGTTCCTCGGCGGCCAGGTCAAGACGTTCCACCCATCGATCTACGCCGGGATCCTCGCCCGCCGCGACAAGCCGGAGCAGCTCGCCGAGCTCGAGGGCCAGGGCATCGGGCTCATCGACCTCGTCGTCGTGAACGTCAAGCCGTTCGGGGCCGAGATCGGCAAGAGCCATGTCGGGATCGATCGGGCGATCGAGCTCATCGATGTCGGCGGCGCGGCCCTCCTCGGCGCGGCGGCCCGGAATGCCGCGGGCGTCGTCGCGGTGCCGAGCCAGGAGCACTACCCGCAGGTGCTCGCCGAGATCAAGGAGCGCGGGCTGGTCAGCCCGGAGCTGCGGGCCCAGCTCGCCGCCGAGGCGTTCGGGACCGTCGCCGCGTACTACGCCGAGATCGCGGCGTACCTGAACCAGCTCTCCGCGACCACCTATCCCAAGCGCCTCGCGATGGTCCTCGAGAAGGTCAGCGACCTGCGCTACGGTGAGAACCCCCACCAGACCTCGGCGTTCTACCGCGAGACGACCCACCGCTCGGGGACGCTCGCCGACGCGACGATCGTCCAGGGCGGCACGCCGTCGTTCAACAACCTCCTCGATCTCGATGCCGCGTACCGGATCGCCATCGACTACACGACGCCGACCGTCGTCATCACGAAGCACACCGACCCGGTCGGAATCGCCACGGCCGACGAGCTCGTCGACGCCTACCGGCGGGCGCTCGAGACGGACCCCGTCGCCTCGTTCGGGGCCATCGTCGGCGTCAACCGGACGCTCGACGGCCCGACGGCTCGCGAGATCGCCGCGAACTCCTACGAGGCGGTCATCGCCCCCCGCTATGACGACTCGGCCCTCGGGATCCTCAAGCAGAAGCAGGGGCTCGAGATCCTGCAGGTCCCGCCGAACCCCACCGAGGGCATGAGCGACTACGGGATCGCCCGGCTCGACTTCAAGCGCGTCGGCGGGGGGCTGCTGGTCGAGACCATCGACGACCTCGGGCTCGACCGCAGCCAGCTCCAGGTCGTGACCAAGCGCCGGCCGACGCTCGAGGAGCTGACCGACCTGCTGTTCGCCTGGCGGGCCGTCCGCCACGTCCGCTCGAACGCGATCGTCCTGGCGAAGAACGCCGCGTCGGTCGGGATCGGCGCGGGCCAGGCGTCGCGCCAGGTGTCGGTCGAGATCGCGCTCCGCCGAGCCGGTGACCGGGCCAGGCTCGCGGTCCTCGCCAGCGACGCGTACTTCCCCTTCCCCGACGGCATCCAGCTCGCGGCTCAGGCCGGCGTCACGGCGATCATCCAGCCCGGCGGCTCGATCCGCGACGAGATGGCGATCGAGGTCGCCGACCGCCACCACCTCGCGATGGTGTTCACCGGCAGGCGGCATTTCCGGCATTGAGCGACCCTGACGCGTGATGGAAACGACCGCGGCGATGGAGAAGCTCCTTGCCCTCGAGATGGCGTACGTCACCGAGGCGGCAGCGATCGCCTCGGCCCGGCTCATGGGTCGCGGTGACCGCCATGAGGCCGACCGCGTCGCGACCGAGGCCATGCGGGCCGCGATGGACGAGGTCGAGATGCGGGGCACGATCGTCATCGGCGAGGGCGAGCGGGACCAGGCGCCGATGCTCTACATCGGCGAGCAGGTCGGCGGCGCCACCGACGGCAGCGCGCCGCGGATCGACATCGCGGTCGACCCGCTCGAGGGGACGAACCTCGTCGCGACAGGCTCGGCCAATGCCATCACCGTCCTCGCCGCATCGGAGCACGGCGGTCTCGTCCATGCCCCGGACACGTACCTCGAGAAGCTCTGCGTCGGGCCGTTCGCGGCAGGCCACGTCGACATCACGGCGCCGCCGGCGGAGAACGTCCGGCGGATCGCCAAGGCTCTCGGCCGGGACGTCACGGATATCACCGTCATCGTCCTCGACCGGCCCCGCCACGAGGCGCTCATCGCCGAGCTCCGGGGGACGGGCGCCCGAATCAAGCTCATCAGCGACGGCGACCTCTCGGCCGCGATCTCGTGCGCCGTCCAGGGCACCGGCGTCCATGCGGTCATGGGCATCGGCGGCGCGCCGGAGGGCGTGATCACGGCCGCGGCCCTGCGCTGCCTCGGCGGCGAGATCCAGGCCCGCTTCCGGTACCGCAGCGATGCGGAGCGCGAGCGCGGGGCCCGGATGGGCCACGGCGACGAGGCGCGGATCTACCGGACCGAGGACCTCGCCTCCGGCGAGAACCTCGTCTTCGCCGCCACCGGCGTGACCGAAGGCGACCTGCTCAATGGCGTGCGGTTCTTCGGCGGTGGCGCCCGGACCCACACCCTCGTGATGGCCTACCAGACGAAGACGGTCCGGTTCGTCGACACCGTCCACATGTTCGATCGCGAGCGGCCCCCGAGCGTCCGGCTCTAGTGGCGGGCGGCGCCGGCGGCCCGCGGATCCTGGCGTTCGGCGGCGCGTCCCTCCTGCCGTCCTCGATCGACGGCCCCCTTCACCAGTACCTCCTCGACCTGACGGGCCGCGACCGCCCGCGGATCTGCTTCGTCGGCACGGCCGGCGGCGAGCAGGCCGAGTACCTCGCGAGCTTCTACGCGTTCTTCGCGCCGCGTGCCGAGGCGAGCCACCTGGCGCTGTTCAACCGGACCGTCGACGACATCGAGGGGCTGCTGCTCGAGCAGGACGCGATCTATGTCGGCGGCGGCAACACCGCGAACATGCTCGCGATCTGGCGGACCCACGGCGTCGACATCGCGCTGCGGAAGGCCTGGGAGTCCGGCGTGATCCTGGCTGGACCGTCCGCCGGCGGCATGTGCTGGTTCGAGGCGGGGCTCAGCGATTCCTTCGGGCCCGGGCTCGCGCCGCTGAAGGACGGGCTGCGGCTCCTGAAGGGCTCCTTCTGCCCGCATTACGACAGCGAGTCGCTGCGGCGACCCCGGTACGCCGAGCTCGTCGGCTCCGGCGCGCTGCCGGACGGCTACGCCGCGGACGACAGCGTCGGCCTGCTCTTCGCGGGACGCGAGCTGGCGGAGGCCGTCGCGGTGCTGCCGGAGCAGCGCGCCTTCCGGGTCGAGCGCCGCCGCGGCGACGACGTCGAGGAGCTCTCGATCAGGCCGAGGCTCGTCCGCGATTGACACCGGGCTGGCGCGTCCAGCGGTGCCTGTCAGGGTCCCAGTCGGCGATCACCCGGACCGCGTCCTCGCCCTCGGCGATCTCGCGCCGGCGGCGGGCCGTCTCGACCGTCTCGTGCCAGCCCGGCGGGGCGACGTTGGGCGCGAGGTCGGCGAGCGGCGCGAGCACGAAGAGCCGCTCGGCGGCCAGGGGGTGGGGCAGCTCGAGCAGCTTGGCGGCCTTCGCCTTATCCCGCTTTGCGTCCGAGGACCGGGCCTCGAGTGGGCGCTCGACGGCAAGCCGGGCCCGCCCGAACAGGAGCAGGTCGAGGTCGAGCTCACGCGGGCCCCAGCGGCGGCGGCGTTTCCGGCCGAACGCCTGCTCCAGCTCCTTCAGCTGCACGAGCAGCGCCAGCGCCCCGGTCCGCGGGTCGGGGCCGGCGGGGACCTCCAGCTCGATGACCGCGTTGCGGAACTCCGGCTGATCCTCGACTC
>JBKPRF010000136.1:0-3116 GCA_046734475.1 Chloroflexota bacterium | reverse complement strand
GCTCGCGCCGCTGGGCACCGTCGTCGTGGTCGGCGGCATCCCGCAGGTCCGCCGCAAGGGTGCCGCGGTCGGCGCGATCAGCCTCGAGGGCGATGGCGCCCTCGGCGAGCACGAGCTGCTCGCCGGCGACCTCGCGTTCCTCGACCTGCCGCCCGGTGACCGGGCCCTCGCGACCCTGACGTTCCGGGACGTGGTTCGGCTCGGCCGCCGCACCCGCCGCGTGTCCGTGCCTGTGTCCGGCGGGATCGCCGGCGTCCTCGTGGACCTCCGTGACGTGCCCCTCCGATTGCCGGAGCGGCGCGATCGCCGCCGGGCGGCCCTCGCGGCGTGGGGCGAGCTCGCCTGGCCGGGAGAGTCGACGTGACCGCCGAGACGCTGGCCGGTCCCGCGGCGGGTCTCGCCCTCGTGACGCGGCGCGACATCGTCGCCGCCCCGATTGACGCCTGGTTCCCGCTCGGGCCGGGCGACAAGTCGTTCGTCGCACCGGGCCAGGCGGTGGTCCGCGGCGCGCCGCTGGCCGATCGGCTGCGAGAGCCGCGGACCGTCGTCGTGCCGGGCCCGGGCTCGAAGGCCAAGGAAGGCCCGGGGGACCGCTGGAGCCCGCCCGGCGGCGGCGCGATCGATGACACGAGCGGCGTGCCGAGCGGCGAGCTCCTGTTCCGGACGGGCGGGCGCTGGCGGATCGCCGCCGCCGACAGCTCCGAGCCGCTCGACGCGCCGTTTCCGGGGATCGTGCGCGAGGTCCGCGACGGGATCGGGATCCGGCTCGAGTCGCCCGCCAAGGGCATCCTCGGGACCGAGGTCCTCGCCGGACCCACCTCGGGCCGGCTGCACGTCGCGACCGGCGCGGATGGCGAGCTGCGAGCGTCCCAGGTCGACGTCGGGGCATCGGGCGCGATCCTCGTCGCCGGCGCCCGCATCGACGCCGAGACGCTGACCCGAGCGCGGGCGGTCGGGGTACGCGGCATCGTCGTCGCGGCGCTCGGGATCAAGGAGCGGCACGACTTCCTGGCCTCGGAACGGCGCGGTCGCGCCGGCGTCCACGGCCTGCCGCCGTTCGGGGTGCTCGTCCTCGACGGCGCGGGTCGCCGGCCGATCGCGTCGCCGATCATGGCGATGCTCGAGGCGCTCGAGGGCCGGACCGTCGCGATCGTGGGGCGGCCTCCGTGCCTCGTCATCGACGATCCCGATCTCGACCTCCCCGAGGCGGCACCCGATCTCGTCAGGGTCCGATCCGGGCCGCTGGCCGGCGCCGAGGGAACGTGGCTCGGGCTCGCGGGTCCGCGCCGGTTCCCGGCCGGCGTCACGCTCGAAGCCGGCCTCGTCCGCTTCGGTGAGCGGCCGCCGATCGCCGTGCCGTTGGGCGACCTCGAGCGGTTCGCCTGAACCGGCCCTGACTTCGGGTACGCTCGGGCCCGTGCCCATCCGAGCCCCAACCGACCTGGTGATCTCCACCCGAACCCCCGAGGAGACCGCGGTCCTCGCCGAGCGCCTCGCCGCGGTGGCCCGGGCCGGCGACGTCCTCTGCCTGTGGGGCGAGCTCGGCGCCGGCAAGACGGTCTTCGCGAAGGGCTTCGGGCGCGGGCTCGGCGTCAGCGGCACGACCGTGGCCTCGCCGAGCTTCATCCTCATGGCCGAGCACGCCGGCCGGCTGCCGCTGTTCCACATCGACCTCTACCGGCTCGCCGACGCCCGGGAGGCGGTCGAGGGCGGCCTCATCGACGAGCGCCAGGCGACCGGGGTGACCCTCATCGAATGGCCCGAGCGCCTCGGCGATGCGTCCCCGGTCCCGCGCCTCGACGTGCGGATCGCGATCGCCGGCGAGACGACCCGCTCGATCCGGCTCGAGGCCGTCGGCGAGGGGCTCGAGCGGTACCTCCGGGCGCCCTCGTCATGAACGACGCGAAGCGCTGGCTGCTCGCGCTGGACACCGCCACGAGTCGGGTCGTCGTGGCCGCCGGGACGCCGGACGGAGCGCTCATCGCGGAGCGGTCGTTCCCCGCCGAGCACCGCCACGGCGAGCGACTCCTGGCGACCGTCGACGAGCTCGCCCGGGCAGCCGACCTCGCCCTCGAGGCGCTCGCCGGGATCGTCGTCGGGACGGGACCGGGGGCGTTCACGGGGCTTCGGGTCGGGCTGGCGACGGCGAAGACGCTGGCCCACGAGCTCGGCGTCCCGATCGCCGGCGTCTCCTCCGCCGAGGCGCTGCTCGCGGCCGCCGGCGATGCCCACCTCGTCTCGCTGCCGGCCGGTCCGCACGACCGCGTCGAGGTCCGGGCCGGTGCGGCGCCGCGTCTCGTCCCGGGCACCGGCAACGGCGCCAGACCACCGGCGTCGACGGAGGAGGGAGCCATCGCCGTCGACCTCGACGGGCGAGCGGACGAAGCCGCCGTCGAGCGCGGCCGGGCTGCGGCGGCCGGATTGGGGATTGCCCTCCTGCGGCTCGGCGCCGAGCGCCTGCGGTACGGCGGCGATGACCCGGAGCGTCTCGTGCCCGAGTACGTGACGCTGCCGCGCGGCGCCGCGCCATCGCTCGACCTGGAGGAGGGCGTCGCGTGGTCGCGCGACCACCGGTAGCCGTCCGGATCGAGCCGATGACGCTCGCCGACCTCGATGCGGTCCGGGCCATCGAGCGGGCGAGCTTCTTCCCGCCTTGGCCCGATGACGCCTACCGCAACGAGCTGACGACGAACAAGCTGGCGACCTACCTCGTCGCGAAGATGGACGGCGTGGTCGTCGCCTTCGCCGGGATCTGGCTGATGGTCGATGAGGCCCACGTGACGACGTTCGCGGTCGACCCGGCCTGGCGCCGCCGGTCGATCGGGGAGCGGCTGCTCGTCGCGTTGCTCGATGCGGCGATCGCGCGCCGCGCCCGCGAGGCGACGCTCGAGGTCCGCCTCTCGAACGTCGCCGCCCGCCGGCTGTACGAGAAGTACGGCTTCCGTCCCGTGGGGATCCGGCCGCGCTACTACACGGACAACGGCGAGGACGCCCTGATCATGACCACCGAGCCGCTCGACAGCCCGCCGATGCGGGAGCGGCTTGCTCGCCTCCGTGCCGCGCTCGAGGCGAGCGGTCCGGTCGACAGCGACGAGCCGCGAACGTGAGCGGGCCAC
>JBKPRF010000135.1:0-3274 GCA_046734475.1 Chloroflexota bacterium | reverse complement strand
CCCCGCGGGAGCTCGATGTCGAGTTCCGGCGTCCCGCGGCCCCAGACGTGGTTGTCGATCGAGATCGTGATCCCGAAGCGCTGCTTCGCGACGAGCTCCAGCACGCCGTTGCCGGTGCCGATCTCGAAGCGATCGGCCAGGTCGCGGCCGTTGCGCTCACGGACGACGGCCTCGTCGCTGTCCGTGCCGGTGATGCGGACCTCGCCCGCGGGGCAGCGGAGGACGAAGCGGCCGGTCGCGCCGATCCTGTGGCGGAGCTCGGAGCTGACGTTGGTCTCGGCGGTCATCGCGCGTTCCTTCCAAGGTCTCGGATGAGGGCAGCGGCCTCGTCGGCCGCGATCTCGTGCCGGGCCAGCCGCTCGAGGATTTCCTGCCGGCTCAGGCGCGCCTGGGGCTCGCCGTCGGTGTCGGCATCGGCCGCGACGTCCCCGTCACGGGGCCCGAAGCCGAGGGCTCGGACGAGTGCCTCGACGCGGGAGCGGACGGTCGGGTACGAGATCCCGAGCTCGCGCTCCATGTCGCGCAGGTTGCCGCGCGACCGGAGGAAGCTCTCGAGCAGCGCGAGCTGCTCGCGGCTCAGGCGGCCAAACCGGCCGACGCTGAACTCGCCCTCGAGCGTGGTGCCGCAGCTCTGGCAGTGCAGCCGAGTCACGGACAGCTCGTTCGAGCAGACGGGGCAGGTCGAGATCACGTCGTGTGGCATGTGGTGGGTGGTTCCTCTTCGTCCTTGCTGCTTTCTCGGTCCGCCGCCTGCGGTTCGGTGGGTGTCGTGGCGATTTATCGCATAGGTGCTTTCACTTTGTCAATACCCGATTTCCTAATCCGTAAGTCACTCTGCCGAACTGGCGCCGCGAGGACCGCGAACGCGGGACCACGCCCCGGGAGGCCGCTCGCTCAGCGGTCAGACTGGCGGCTGGGGTGGCGACATCGGTCCTGCGCGGCGGGCCTGGGCGGCAGGCCACTCGCCGGGCGAGGGAACCGACGATCATCGCTCGCCGGTGGCAGGTCCTGGCTCGCGAACGCGAGGCTCGTCCGCCAGTCCACCCGCCGGGCGAGCGGGGAGGGGCGGCGGGTCGCTGACGGGGCCTTGCCAGGGTCTTCCTGCCGAATGGCAGAGCATGAGGGCGGGTTGGACGTTGCTCGGAACGGTCCGGCCAACGCTTGGCACGCCCATCGACCCAGGGGATCTCGAGGCGACGAACTCCTTCGGGATCGGGGCAGCCCGAGGGGTCGGGCAATCGCATCGGGTACGCTTGCAGGGCCGTCGCCTGTTCGCGGCCGCCGGTTGGCGGCGCCGGCGACGTCGGTCACGCGCGCGAAACGTTGGAAGTTGGAATCAGGCGCGGCGGACCGCAGCTGAGTACAGGGCGCGGCGAACGTGGCCCTGACTGGGAGAACCCTTGACCTTCGAATCACTCGGCCTCTCGGCCGATCTCGTACGGATGGTGGCCGAGGAGGGCTACCGCGAGCCGACGCCGGTCCAGACAGCGGCCATCCCCGAGGTCCTCGCCGGCCGCGACGTGCTCGCGGCCGCCCAGACCGGCACCGGCAAGACGGCCGCCTTCCTGCTGCCGACGCTCGACCGACTCCGGCACCACGCCAACACCAGCTTCTCGCCGGCGCGCCATGCGGTCCGCGTCCTGATCATCGTCCCGACCCGCGAGCTCGCGATGCAGGTCGACGAGTTCATCCGGACGTACGGTCGGACCGTGCCGCTCCGGGCTGCCGTCGTCTTCGGTGGCGTGCCGATGGACCCGCAGACGAAGCAGCTCCGCGCGGGAGTGGAGATTCTCGCCGCGACCCCCGGCCGGCTCCTCGACCACATCGGCCAGCGGGCCGTGAACCTGTCACAGGTCGAGGTGCTGGTCCTCGACGAGGCAGACCGGATGCTCGACATGGGCTTCCTGCCGGATATCCGACGGATCATCGACCTCGTTCCGAAGCGTCGCCAGACGCTGCTCTTCTCGGCGACGTTCTCGGACGACATCCGGCGCCTCGCGTCGACCCTGCTGCGCGACCCGGTGACCGTCGAGGTCGCGCCCCGGAACCAGGCCGCCGAGGCGGTCCGGCAGCTCGTCTACCCCGTCGACCGTGACCGCAAGGAAGCGCTCCTCGCCCACCTGATCGCCGAGAACGAGTGGCGCCAGGTGCTCGTCTTCACCCGGACGAAGATCGGCGCGTCGCGCCTGGCGAGCTATCTCGACCGGCACGGGCTCGAAGCCGTCGCGATCCACTCCGACCGCAGCCAGCCCGACCGGATGCGCGCGCTCGAGGGCTTCAAGAGCGGCACGGTCCGGGTCCTCGTGGCGACCGATGTCGCCGCCCGGGGCCTTGACATCGAGGACCTGCCGCACGTCGTGAACTTCGAGCTGCCGTGGCAGCCGCACGACTACGTCCACCGGATCGGCCGGACCGGTCGGGCCGGCGCAACCGGCGACGCGGTGAGCCTCGTCTCGATCGACGAGGCCGATCTGCTGCGCGGCGTCCAGCGTCTGCTGCGACGGGCGATCCCGTGGACGGTCGAGCCCGGCTTCGAGCCGGATCGCAACGCCGAGGTCCGGCCACTGCGCGGCGGGCCGCCGCCGGCCGGTCGGCCGGAGACGAACCATCGCCACCATCGCCGCGGTGCGGGCCACCGGGGTTCGGCGGTCAGGAGCCGGTGATCGCGCACCGGGTGGGGCCGCAGCCGCCACCGCTGCAGCCAGCACCACCGGCACGGACGCGGCCGCATCGCCCGGCCGCGGCCGGATCAGGCGACCGGCTCCTCCACCGGCGGCTGGAACAGCTGGGCACCGGGGAAGAAGAAGCCGAGCATCAGCTGCGATTCGACTCGTTCGACGGCGTACCGGGCGACATGGACGACGGGCCGATCGGCCTTGCCGGCGTCAGCCCGGGTCATGAGCTCGATCCTCGCGTCGTGGAGGCTGACGAACGCGCCACCGGGTCGGGCCAGCGCCTTCTTCGGGTCGAACCCGACCGGCGTCGGCATCTTTCCGGTGACCCGGTACGGCCCGATCTCGAGGTCGACCGCGTACCAGGCCGCGTGGAGGGTGATGTCCTTCTCTTCCACGGCGACGACCAGGACGTCGTCCGGCGGGACGAGGACGCTGCCGCGATGCTCGGGCTTCGTGCCGTCGAGCGGGTACCAGCGGGTCTTCTCGACGGGAACGGGCGACCGCAGGTCGGGCTGCTGGACCACTTCAGGCCGTGACGTATTGCCTGCCACGACCCCGGTCGGCGTGAAGATCTCGATCGCCGTCATCGCACTCCCCGG
>JBKPRF010000134.1:0-7473 GCA_046734475.1 Chloroflexota bacterium | reverse complement strand
GTCGGCAGCGGCGCGTCGGGCGAGGTACCGGAGATCGTGCACGCGAACGTGACCCGCACCTCGCCGGCACTCGTCGCAGGGGACGCGACAGGCGCGGCGACCGCCGCGGGGCCGGATGCCGCCGCGGCGCGGGATGCCGCCGCGGCGCGGGATGCCGCCGCGGGGCGGAACCCCGCTGCCGTGGCCGGTGGAGCCGACGCGGCGTGCCGAGCCCCGGAGGTCCGGACTCGCATCGCGTCACCCTCCCAGCGGACCTCGACCGAGCCATCGCGATCCGTCCGGTAGACCTGCCGGGCGATCGCCTGCAGCCGAGCGATCGTCGAGGGCGCCGGATGCCCGTATGGATTGCCGACACCCGCCGAGGCGACGGCCACCCGAGGCCGGACCGCCTCGAGAAACGGCTCCGTGCTCGCGGTCTTCGAGCCGTGGTGGGCGACCTTGAGGAGCTCGACCTGTGGCAGGCCGCGGGCAAGCAGCTCCGGATCGACGCCCTGCTCGACATCGCCGGCCAGCAGGAAGCGATGGCCGGCGCCGAAGGACCCGAGGAGAACGATCGAAACGTTGTTGATCGACGTGCCGCCATCGGGCGGCCGTTCGGGAACGCGGCCTGGATCAGGCCAGAGGACCTGGAACGAGATGCCATCGAGCCGGAACCGATCGCCGGTCGCGAGGGTCCCATGCGGCGGTGCCTTCGCGCCGAGCGCGGCCTGCCACGCGGCGTAGCCCGGACCCGGACCGAGCATCCCGGGTTCGAAGACCCGGCCGACCCGGTAGCGCGCCAGGAGGAGCGCGAGCCCCGAGACGTGGTCCTCGTGCGGGTGGCTGAGCACGACGATGTCGATCCGGCGGTCCCATGGCGGCAGGCGCTCATCGAGCGCACGGACGAGGCCGGCCGGATCCGGTCCGCCGTCGACGAGCAGCCGCCCGCCCTCGCCGCTCTCGACGAGGATGCCATCGCCCTGGCCGACGTCGAGCACGGTGACGCTGACGACGCCGGCGGGCCGATGGCCGGCGGCCAGGCCGAGAGCGATGGTTGCCGCTGCGAGCCCGCCGAGTGCGACCTTCGTGGCTCGGCCCGGCTGCGACGGGCTCTCTCGGCGTGTCGGGACCGCCAATGTGCTCGGCGCGCCTTACCTGCCGCGGCGGCGCGTCCCGATCGAGCCCAACCAGCGCGCGATCCGGTTGCCGCGCCTCGCCAATACCACGATGAGCCCTGCCGAGATCGTCGCCGAGACGACGTCCCACGGGGGACCGAGGGTCACGCTCGCGAATGGCAGGCCGGCGCCCAGTCGGACGCCGCCGATGATCGCGCCGAGGAGCGCCCAGGCCGGCAGGCCGCCGAGCGTGCCGATCACGCCCGGCAGCCCGATCGAAGCGAGCCCGCCCGCGATGAGCGCGACGGCCCCGGCCGCCATCGCCGGCGCCACGAGCGGCACGATGGCGAGATTCACGACGGGCGCCACGATCGACAGGCGCCCGAACTCGAGGAGGATCACGGGCAGCGTCGCCGCCTGGGCGGCGAGCGAGACACCGAGCGACTCGGCCAGCCAGGCCCGCAGGCGCCCAGGCCGCTCACCCGCGAGCCGCTTCGTCAGACCCGTGCCCCAGGCCATGAGCCCGGCTGTCGCGAGGACGGAGAGCCGGAATCCCGCGTCGTCGATCCAGGCCGGGTCGAGGACGAGCAGCGCCGTCACGGCCCAGCCGAGGGCCGCCGTCGCGGTGCTCGGCCGGCCGAGCTCGCGGGCCATCAGGACGAGGCCGGCCATCGCGCCCGCTCGGACGACCGAGGGTGAGGGCCCCACGAACGCGACGTAGGCCGTGATCGCGATCGCCGTCAACACGGCGCGACGCCGGCGACGCACCGAGCCCGCGAGCGCCCCGATCGTCGTTGCGACGATCGCGATGTTCCAGCCCGAGATCGCGACGATGTGGCTGACGCCCGCCGTGGCGAAGTCGGCAGCGAGCTGCCGGTCCACGCGATCGCGAAGCCCGATGAGGATCCCGGCCGCCAGCCCCGCCTCCGGCTCCGGTACGGCCCGCGCGAGCGCGTCGGCCGCGCTGCGGCGGAGGTCCTCGAGCGTCCGCGCGAGGCCGGGTGGCGGCGGCAGCAGCTCGAGGGCCTCCGCCCGGAGGGTGCCTGCCGCGCCGATCCGGGCGAGGTAGGCGCCGTAGTCGCTCTCGGGCGGCGGCTGGATGGAGCCTCGAAGCGACACGCGATCATCGGCGCCGACGACCGGGTACCAGGGCAGCGTCGCAGCGACCACGAGCCCCTCGGGTTCGTCGAGGCGAAGGACAGAGGGCCGGCTCGCATCGTGCTCCGCGCCGACCGACACCACCGTCGCCGTCCACGGTCCATCGCCTGCCGGGAGCGCCGTCGGTCCGGCGGGTGCGGGCGCGAGCAGCGCTCGGACGCCGATCGTGGCGAGCGCAAACGCGAACGACAGCCAGGCGACGCGTGGCAGGCGGGCTCGAGCGACCGGAGCCGCGAGCAGGATCGCAACGCTCACGACGACGACAGCGGCCGGCGGCACCTGCTCGATCGCCAGCGCCCCGACCGCAGCGCCGAGCGCGAGTCCCGTCACCGATCGCATCAGGGCCTGCCGGTCAGATGGTCACGAGGGACTGGAGCTTGTCGAACGTCTTCTGGCCGACGAGCCCGCGGGTGCGCAGCTCGTCGACGGTCTTGAACGGCGCCTCCGCTCGCGAGGCCACGATCTTGTTCGCGGTGACGGGCCCGATGCCGGGCAGCGCGTCGAGCTCCTCGACCGAGGCGTGGTTCAGGTCGACCAGGCCTGGGCTCCCGCGTGCCGCCGCGCCCGGGCTCGCGGCAGCGACCGGACCGTCGCGCGACGGTACGAGGATCCGATCGCCGTCACGCAGCGGTGCGGCGAGATTGATCTCCGCCGACACCCGATCCGCGTCGACGCGCGGCCCGAATCCGCCGGCGGCGGCGATGGCATCCCCGACCCGGGCTCCTGCGGCAAGGTGGTAGATACCAGGCCGCGCGACCGCGCCGCCCACGTCGATGACCACCTCGCCACGCTCGCTCGATCCAACCGCCGAACCCGAATCCGCGGGCCCGAGCCCGTCGATCGTGCCGCCGCCCATCCCGCCGGCGGCGATCGCGATCGCGGCTGCGCCGACGACCACCGCGGCGACCAGCCCGGCAACTGCCGGCAGGCTCGGACCGACGAAGGGCAGCAGGGCGTGGCCCGGGTTCGCGGGAGGGTCCGTCGGCCGGCTCGCGCTGCCCTCGCCCGGGCTCGAGGCGGGCGTCTCGAACACGCGCCACGCCGGAGGTTGGGAATCCATCGAACCTCGTCCGGCGGGGTCCGGGCGGTAGACAAGCAACGTCCCGTCCGTCGGGGCACTTCGTCGGACGGGACGTCGGGATCGAACGGTACCGCGAGCGGCTTACGCGGCGCTTATCTCGTCCTGCTCCCAGGGCACCCATTGCGTGCCATCCCACCAGCGGTGCCAGGCGCGACCGTCGATGCCTCGGGCAAACACATCCAGCCGATCGGCGCCCGACGACGAGGCCGCCGGCGTCGCCGACGGCTCGAGCTCGCCTCCGAGCGACTCCCAGGGGTGCCACGCGGCGCCGTCCCAGTAGCGATCCCAGAGCTCGCCGTCGTCCATGACGGCGAAGACCTCCATGTGGCCGACCGCCCAGGTCGTCACGGCCGGCGACGAGGCGAGCGCGCCGCCGAGCGACTCAGGCTCGTGCCACGCGCCGGCGACCCAGGCGCGATGCCACAGCGCGCGACCGGCGCCCACCCAGAACAGGTCGAGCCGCCCCGGACCCCAGCTGGTAGCTGCGATCCCGCGAGGCGACTCGACTGGTGGCGGTACTGGTGTGGGCGGCATCGCCCGAACGGTAGCGGGTCAGGCGGGCGTCGACCGGCTGATCTCGGCCGGGTCGATCCGCGCCGCCAGCGACGTGAGGGCGGAGCTCCGGGCCCGGGCGGAGCGCGCCGCGACGCGGCTGAGGCCGCCTCGGTCGGTCGGCTCGTCGATGCCGCGCCGGAACTCCTTGGCAAGGCGGATGCGATCGGCCTCGCGCTGGAGATCCTCGAGATGCTGAGCGGCCAGCACGGCTGTGTAGGGATTCATGGTGGACCTCCGAGTTGGCTCAGCGCGCGTGGTCGTCGCCGATGGTCGGGCGAGAGTCGGTGCCCCAGATCGCGGCCGCGAGCCCGAGGACGGCGAAGCCGCCGCTGATGAGGCTGAAGATGAAGAGTGCTGGCATCGCGTCCATCTGGACCTCCGATCTGGCTCGTAACCGGTTTCTTTGCATACTCAGGTTACTTCTGAACGATAGCCTCTTGCGCGTAACCTGTCAAGTGCTCTAGAGTGGTTATCGGAATGGCAACGACCCGTGTCCAGGCGCCGCACGAGCACTCCCTCGACCTCGATTCGGCGCTCGACTTCATCAACACGCTCGACCTCGATGACGGCCAACTCGTCGAGCATTTCAAAGACCCGTCCGACGTCGCGACGTGGTTCACCGACCACGGCCTCATCCATCCCGAGGCGCGGTCCCACTGGACCGCCGCGGATCTCGCTCACGTGCGCCATGTCCGCGGTGCCCTCAGGGACGTCGTCGAGTCGGTCGTCGACCACCGGGTGCCCGCGCGGGCCTCGGTCGACCTCGTCAACTCGACGCTCGAGTCGCGCCGTCCGGCTCGCCTCGAGCTGGACGGGAGCGCCGTCCGGATCGGCCACCGCCACGCCGAGACGCCGATGTCCGATGCGCTCGCGGTCGTGGCCGAGGCGATCGTTGAAGAGCTCGCCGCCGGCCGCCCCGAGCGGTTCCGGATCTGCGCTAACGACCAGTGCCGCTGGACGTTCTTCGACAGCTCGCCGACCGGCCGCCGCCGGTGGTGTTCGATGGCGAGCTGCGGCAACCGGGCCAAGGCCGCCCGGCACCGGGCCAGGGCGAAGGCCGAGACGGCGCCGGCGACGCAGGCGAACTAGCCACAACCTGCGAGCCCGCCGCGCGGGCCCTCGTCGATCAGCCCTTCAGCACCAGGTTCACGAGCCGGCCACCGCCGGCCTCGATGACCCGATCCGGCGTCCGCCCCCCGAGGATCGCCTGGATCTTCGGCGAGGCGAGCACGAGCGCCTCGAGCTCGGCGCCGGACGCCGCCGCCGGCACGACGATCCGATCCCGGACCTTGCCGTTCACCTGGACCGGGACTTCCCGGGTCGACTCCGCCACGACCGACTCGTCGAACGCCGGCCAGGCCTCGAGGTGGATCGAGGACCACGGGGTCCCGGCGGCGGCCAGCCGCCGTGACCACAGCTCCTCCGTGATGTGCGGCGCCGCCGGGGCGAGCATCAGGAGCAGGAACCGAGTCGCCTCGTTCCAGGCGTCGCCACCGGCGACGGAGGTGCCGCGGTAGCGCGACAGGTGGTTCGACAGCTCCATGAGCTTCGCGACCATCGTGTTGAAGTGGAAGGCCTCGTAGTCCTCCGAGACGTCGCGCAGCGTCCGGTGGGCGGCCGCGAGGATCCCGTGCTCGGCGGCCTCGGCCGTCTCGCCCTCGGGCAGCTTGCCGCTCGCCGGGTTGCCCGGCTCGATCCGATGGGGATCCAGCACAAGCCCCCAGACCCGGTTGAGGAACCGATGGACGCCGTCGATCCCGGTCGGGCTCCACGGGCCACCCTGGTCCCACGGCCCCATGAACATGAGGAACAGCCGGATCGAGTCGGCGCCATAGCGCAGCACCAGGTCGTCGGGGTCCTGGACGTTGCCCCGCGACTTGCTCATCCGCTCGCCGTCGGCGCCGAGGATCTGGCCCTGGTTGAACAGCCGGGTCCACGGCTCGTCCTGCTCGACCATCCCGAGGTCGCGCATCATCTTCGTCCACTCGCGGGCGTACAGCAGGTGCATCACGGCGTGCTCGGCGCCGCCGGTGTACTGCCGGACCGGCGTCCAGGCCGCGACCATCTTCGGATCGATCGGGCCGCCGGCCTTCTCCGGCGACAGGTAGCGATACCAGTACCAGCTCGAGTCGACGAAGGTGTCCAGCGTGTCCGTCTCGCGCCGTGCCGGCTCACCGCCGATCGGGCACTTGACGTTCAGGAACGCCTCGTCGTGGGTCAGGGGGCTCACGCCGACGCCGCGGTAGTCGACCGTGTCCGGCAGCAGGACCGGCAGGTCCTCCTCGGGCACGGGCACGATGCCGTGGACGTCGCAGTAGATGATCGGGATCGGCGTGCCCCAGTAGCGCTGGCGACTGATCAGCCAGTCGCGCAGCCGGTACGTGACGGCCGCCCTGCCCTTGCCCAGCTCGGCCAGCGACGCGACGACCTTCCGACCGCCCTCGTCCGCCGGCAGCCCCGAGTAGTCGCCGCTGTTGATCAGCACCTCGTCGTCCGAATGCGCGACGTAGGCGGACTCCACCGCGGCCTCCGACGCCGACGCCGGCGCCCCCGCGGCCGCCACGACCTGGCGGATCGGCAGCCCGAACTTCTTCGCGAACTCGAAGTCGCGCTCGTCGTGTGCCGGGACGGCCATGATCGCCCCCGTGCCGTAGGCGCCGAGGACGTAGTCCGCGACGAAGATCGGGATTCGCTCTCCGTTGACGGGGTTGATCGCATCGGCCCCGATCGATACGCCCGTCTTCTCCCGGTCCGTCGACAGTCGCTCGATCTCGGTCGCGTCCTGGGCCTTCCGAACGTAGGCGTCGACCTCGGCCCTGCGATCCGGGGCCGTCAGGGCGGCGACCAGCGGATGCTCGGGCGCCAGGACCATGAACGTCGCGCCGAAGAGCGTGTCGGGCCGCGTCGTGAAGACCCGCAGCGTCTCGCCGCCCTGGTGATGCGCCGCAGCGGCAGTTTCGAAGTCGATCTCGGCGCCCTCCGACCGCCCGATCCAGTTCGTCTGCTGGATCCGGATCGGGTCGGGAAATCGGATCTCGCTGAAGTCGAGCAGCTCGTCGGCGTACTTCGTGACGCGCAGGTACCACTGGTCCAGGTCGCGCTTCTCGACCTTCGCGCCGCAGCGCCAGCAGCGTCGCTCGGCGCCCTCGACCTGCTCGCGGGCGAGCGTGCCGTCGTTCGGGCACCAGTCGACGGGCGACTTCGTTCGGTACGCCAGGCCGGCCTTGTAGAACTGCAGGAAGAACCACTGGTTCCACTTGTAGTAATCGGGGTCGGCGGTGACGACCTCCGAATCCCAGTCGAACGTCGCGCCCATGCTCCGCAGCTGGCGGCGCATGTTCTCGATGTTCCTCATCGTCCAGTCGCGCGGGTTGATCTTGTTCTTGATCGCCGCGTTCTCCGCGGGCAGCCCGAACGCATCGAACCCGATCGGCAGGAAGACGTTCCCGCCGTGCATCCGGTGGAATCGCGCGATCGCGTCGGTCGGCGTCTTGATGTACCAGTGCCCGATGTGCAGGTCGCCCGACGGGTACGGGTACATCGTCAGCAGGTAGTAGCGATTGCGGGTGTCCGTCAGGTCGGTCT
>JBKPRF010000133.1:0-5676 GCA_046734475.1 Chloroflexota bacterium | reverse complement strand
GCCGGTGACCACGCGGCGAGGGAGCCGCGGTATTCGGCCTCGCGGAGCGCCCGCGCGATCGACCCGCCGATGAGGCCGAAGCCGATGAACGCGATCCGGTCGGGCAGGGCCTTCGCCGCGGCGCGCCGGTCCGCCGCGCCGCCGGCGATCGGCGGGCGGCTCGCCTGGCGCTCGTCAGCCGACGAAGGGCCCGCTGTCATCCTTGCGCCGCCGCGCCTTCCGACGGTCCCCCTTGCGCCGCTCCACGCCGCCTGGCGGCCCGGGATTGTCGGGCGGGTTCTGGCGGCGGTGGTGGAAGCGCCGGTTCGAGCCCGCGCGCCGGTCCGGCTCGAGGCCCGCGCCGCAGCGCGGGCAGCGCCGCTCCTCGGCGAACAATGAGTCGATCGGCGCGGTCGTGTAGACCTGCCGACCGCAGGTTCGGCAGACGATCGTTGGCATGCGCGGAGTCTGGTCTCCCCTCTTGGCGCCGGATCGTACCAGCCTCCCGGCCGCGATCGGTCAGCCGCCGAACGCGGCCTCGTGGATGGCCTCGTAGCGAGCCGGCCCGCGCCCGAGGTGACTCCGGTACAGCACGATCCGATCGGCGGTGAACCGGGCCTCGAGATCGGCTGCCGCATCGCGCAGTGCAGCCGCCGCGGCCGCGGCCGAGCGCAGCCCGTCGGTGCGAGCGATCGTGAGGTGCGGTGCGAACGGCCTCGTGCCGAGCGGCTGCCCGCCGTCTGTGACCGCCGCCTCGAGGTCCTCCGCGAGCGCCGCGAGGCGGTCCGCGCCGGTCTCGATCCCGAGCCACAGGGTTCGCGGACGGACCGGGTTCGGGAAGGCGCCGGCCTGGGAGATCAGGACCGTGAACCCCGGGGTCCGGGCGGCCAGCGCGTCGAGGCTCCGAGTCAGCTCGTCGACACGCTCCGCGGGCGTGGGTCCCAGAAAGCGCAGGGTCAGGTGGAGCCCCTCGACGCGGACCCAGCGGATCCTCGCCCGGCCATCCCCGACCGACGCCTGGACCCGGTCCATGACGTCGCCGATGAGGCGTCGCGCCGGCTCGGGCACCGGGATCGCGAAGAACAGCCGCGGCCTGGCCGGGTCCTCGGGCTCCGGGACGTAGCGGCGAGCCGACCCCCGGTCAGTGGCCTTCACGCTCGAAGGCCTCACGATCGTGACGGAGGATCTCGAGGGCCCGGGCCCGATCGCGCCAGCCGACGACCTCGACCATCTTGTCCTCGAGCATCTTGTAGGTCTCGAAGAAGTGCTCGATCTCGACGAGCCGGTGGGGCCGCATCTGATCGAGCTCCTCGACGTGCTCCTGGTTGGGATCGGCCTCCGCGACGCACAGGATCTTGAAGTCCTCGCCCTTGTCGTCGCGCATCTCGAGGACCCCGACCGGGCGAGCCCAGACGTGACAGCCGGTGAAGGTCGGCTCGTCGATCACGAGCAGCGCATCGGTGTGGTCGCCGTCGTCGGCCCGCGTCGCCTCGACGAAGCCGTAGTCGAAGTTGTAGAAGACCGCGCTCGAGAGGACCCGATCCAGCCGGAAGACGCCGGCCCGCTCGTCCCACTCGATCTTGTTGCGGCTGCCGCGCGGGATCTCGACGACGATCTCGACCCGCTCGGGGAACTCGCGCACCGCCCGTCCCATGCCGGAACGATAGCGAAGCTCGCCGGATCAGCCGCGGCGGCTAATCGTTGTAGAGGCGCTCCTCGATGAGCTTCTCCTGGACCGGGCGGCCGGTCGGGTCGAAGCACGAGTGGTCGAAGTGCTTCTCGTACTCGAGGTCGATGTTGTCCTGGCCGGCCCGGTTCTTCTCGACCGAGCAGATGATCCAGTCGCGGAACCGCTGGGCCTGGTACGGGTTGAACTCGATGTTGACCTTGGCGACCACCTGGTACTTCTCGTTGAGGATGAGGATGACGTCGGCCTCGTAGTTGATGGCCGACGAGCCGCGGAGGTGGTAGTTCCGGAGGCGGCTGGCCTTGAGGCCCTCCTTGTCGGCGGCGACGATCGCGATGACCGGCACGTGCTCCGACAGGGCGATGTCCTTCAGGCCCTGGACCACGTAGGTGACCTTCTCCGACTCGGTCTCGGGCTCCGGGAGCTGGGGCACCTTCTGGAGATAGTCCACGAAGACGACGAGGCGCCGGTCGCCCGACCGCTCGCGGTGCTGCTGGATGAGCCGCCGCAGGTTGTCGACCGTGCTCGTCGTCGCGGAGCCGCGCAGCAGGAACAGGTTGTGGCCGTAGCGAGCGAGACGCTCGAGCGACGGCCGGAGTCGCGGGTTCGCGGCGATGTCGACCATCCCGGCGTCGGCATTGGCGTAGGTCGCGAGGACCTCGCCGCGGACCTCCTGGATCTTCACCGCGCCGGCTCGATGCGGCAGCCGCGGGAGCAGCGACTCCATCGAGATGATCCGGTTCAGGAGGTCGGCCTCGTCGTGCTCGAAGCAGATGTAGAGGACGTAGGCCTGCCCCGAGGCGGCCACGTTGCGCGCCATCTGGAGGGCCATCGTCGTCTTGCCCGTGCCCTGGGCGCCACCGATCAGCAGCAGCTCGCCGGGCTTGATCCCGCCCCCGATGGTCCGATCGATCGGGGGCATCCCGAGCGGCACGGGCTCGTACTCGGCCAGCTGGCCCGAGAGCACCTTGTCGTTGACGTCGATGAGGACGTCGAGCGTCGAGCGGGGGGCCATCGAGCCGTTCTCGGTATCGAGCCGCCAGGCGGCCGGCTCGGGCTTGGCGCCGCGGCGGCTCCGGGCCGCCGCGCGAGCGGTCACGCCACCACCGTCGTCGGTCGCGCCGCCCATCGTGGGCGGCTCGGGCAGCGGCTCCGACGGCACCGGCGGCATGTCCGCCGACGCCCGGCCACGCCGATCGGACCGGATCACCGGGGCGGTCTCGTCGATCGCCTCCGGCTCGTCCTCCATGACCTCGGGCTCGGCCTCGTCGACCGCCTTGCCGCGTCGCAATCTCATCCAACTCCCTCCCGAACCTGGTGCATCGAGGCAAGATCGTCCCAGAGCCAGCAGAGGGTGCGTATCCCCGTTTCGTAATTCCCCATTCGCATGAATTCGTTCGGGGCGTGGGCGTGGTCGTCGGGGTTCGTGAAGCCGAGGAGGATCGGCGGACGGCCCAGGACGGTGTCGAATACCTGGGCCACCGGGATGCTCCCGCCGCTGCGCATGAAGAGCGGCTCGACGCCGAATGTCGCCTTGAGGGCCCGGGCCGCGGCCTTGGCCACGGGATGGTCCTGGCTCACGACCGACGGCCGGCCGGTGCCGAGGTTCTGGACCCGGACGTCGACGCCGGGTGGCGCCACCGAGAGCACGTAGTCGCGGAACTGCTCGAAGAGCGCGTCCGGATCCTGGTCCGGAACCAGCCGGCAGCTCACCTTGGCGTGGGCCGTGGCCGGGATGATCGTCTTGCTGCCCTCACCCTGGAAGCCGCCCCAGATCCCGTTGACGTCGAGCGTCGGGCGGTAGCCGACCCGCTCGAGGACCGAGAAGCCCGCCTCGCCGTGGAGCGACGGGGCGCCGGTGTCCTCGATGTAGATCGACTCGTCGAGGGGCATCGCGGCGATCGACGCTCGCTCCTCGGCGGTCAGCTCGACGACATCGTCGTAGAAGCCCGGCACCTGGATCCGGCCATCCCGGTCCTTGAGCTCGTGGATGATCCGGGCGATCGCGTTGGCCGGATTCTCAACGACCCCGCCGTAGCCGCCGGAGTGGACGTCGGTCGCGCAGCCGCGGACGTCGATCTGGGTGTAGAGCAGGCCCCGCAGGCCAAGCGTCAGCGCCGGCCGGTTGCCCTCGAAGAAGCCGGTGTCGGAGATGATCGTGACGTCGCAATCGAGCCGGGCCTGGTTGTCGCGGATCCAGCGGTCCACGTGCTCGGCGTTCGACTCCTCGTCGCCCTCGAAGAGGAATTTCAGGTTGAGCGGGAGCTTGCCCCGGGTGGCCAGGAACGCCTCGGCGGCGGCGAGGTGCATCGAGATCTGGCCCTTGTCGTCGGCGGAGCCGCGGCCGACGACCCGGCCGTACCGGATGAACGGCTCGAACGGCGCCGTCTCCCATTCGTGGACCGGGTCGACCGGCTGCACGTCGTAATGACCGTAGACGAGGACCGTCGGCGCGCCGGGCGCCTCGAGCCACTCGGCATAGACGACCGGGTGGCCGGTCGTCTGCGAGATCTCGGCCTTCGAAACGCCGATCCGCTTCAGCTCCGCGACGAGCCACTCCGCGGCGCGCTGCGAGTCCGCCGCGTGCTGCGGCAGAGCCGAGATCGACGGGATTCGCAGGAAGTCGAGGTAGGCGGCGTGGCGAGCGTCGGTCGTCGCCTCGAGATGCGCCTCGAGGGCTGGATCGATGGCGCTCGTCGCGGCGGCTTCCCCGATCGTCACGCGATCAGGCAGGCGCGGGCGACGACGACGGCTTGGCCTTCGGCTCCGGCTTCGGCAGGACGTCCTTGGCCTCGGGCGCCGGCGGCTCGTGGCGCCGCGGCGGCAGCCCGTGGAGGTCCTCCTTCGGCGGCAGGTCGCTGAAGAGCGTCTCGAACGACTCGCTGTCGACGGTCTCCTCGGCGATGAGCTTTCGGGCCAACGCCTCGAGCCGGTCGCGGTGGGTCTCGAGGACCTGCCCCGCCCGCTCGTAGGCCTTGTCGATGATCGCCCGGACCTCTTCGTCGATCTGCTTCGCGATCTCGTCCGAGTAGTTGCGCTGCTCGCCGATCTCGCGGCCGAGGAAGACGAGCTCATCGCGCTTGCCGAACGACAGCGGCCCGAGACGATCGCTCATCCCGAACTCGGTGACCATCCGCCGAGCCAGCTCGGTCGCCTTCTCGATGTCGTTGCTCGACCCGGTCGTCGTGTCGCCGAAGACCATCCGCTCGGAGGCGTTGCCGCCGAGCAGGCCGGCGATCTTGTCCTCGAACTCGGTCTTCGACTGGAGGTAGCGGTCCTCGGTCGGGAGGGCCATCGTGTAGCCCAGCGCCAGGCCGCGGCTGATGATCGTGACCTTCGTCACCGGATCGCACTTCGGCAGGATCCGCTGGACGACCGCGTGACCACCCTCGTGGTACGCGATGACGAGCTTCTCGGCCTCCGAGATGACCCGCGACTTGCGCTCGGGGCCGGCGACGATCCGCTCGAGGGCCTCCTCGAAGTCGTTCATCGCGATGGTCTTGCGGTTGCGGCGGGCGGCGAGGATGGCGGCCTCGTTCATGAGGTTCGCGAGGTCGGCGCCGGAGAAGCCGGGCGACTGGCGAGCGAGGTCCTCGACCACGACGCCCTTGTCGAGGGGCTTGCCCTTGGCGTGGACCTTCAGGATCGCGACGCGGCCCTTCATGTCCGGCCGGTCGAGGATGACCTGGCGGTCGAAACGGCCCGGCCGCAGCAGCGCCGGGTCGAGGACGTCGGGCCGGTTCGTGGCCGCAACCACGATCACGTTGGTGTTCGTGTCGAAGCCGTCCATCTCGACGAGGATCTGGTTGAGGGTCTGCTCGCGCTCGTCGTGGCTGCCGCCGAGGCCGGCGCCGCGCTGGCGGCCGACCGCGTCGATCTCGTCGACGAAGACGATGCACGGCGAGTTGCGCTTGGCCTGGTCGAACAGGTCGCGGACGCGGCTCGCGCCGACGCCGACGAACATCTCGACGAACTCCGAGCCGGAGATGCTGAAGAACGGCACGCCGGCC
>JBKPRF010000132.1:0-2129 GCA_046734475.1 Chloroflexota bacterium | reverse complement strand
CCCCGGAACTGCCGTCGCATCCCGCCCAGCTGTATGAGGCCGCGCTGGTGTTCGCGGCGATCGTCGCCCTCGTGGCGGTCTCACGCTTCGACGTCATCGCCCGCCGCGACGGTGGCGCCATGTTCGCGGCCGTCCTCCTCTGGGCGGTCGCACGGTTCCTCGTCGGGTTCACGTGGCGCGACCCGACGATCCTCGGCCCGCTGCGCCCCGAGCAGCTGCTGGCGCTCCTGCTCGCCGCGATCGCCGTGGCCGGCCTCATCGAGCGCCGGCGGGCGCCCTTGGCGGCGTACGTCGAGCCGGAACCGGACGAGGAGGACGAGGACGTCGAGGAGTAGGCCCACGGGCCGCCTCGGGCGTATCCTCCTGCCATGACCCAGGTTGCCGAGCCGATCGCCACGACGCCCGCCGCGAAGCTCGGCGAGCCCGTCCCGCACTGGATCGGCGGCCGCCGCGTCGCCGGCACGTCAGGCCGGCGTGGGCCGGTGTTCGACCCGGCCACTGGCTCGTTCGCCCGCGAGGTCGACTTCGCCTCGATCGAGGAGGTCGATGCCGCCGTCGCGGCCGCGAAGGCCGCCTTCCCGGCCTGGCGCGCGACGTCGCTGTCGAAGCGGACCGAGATCATGTTCCGGATCCGGAACCTGGTCGAGCAGCATCGCCACGACATCGCCCGGCACCTGACCGCCGAGCACGGCAAGGTGCCGTCAGACGCCCTCGGCGAGGTCGCCCGCGGGCTCGAGAACCTCGAGTTCGCGACCGGCGTGCCGCATCTCCTGAAAGGGGCCTACTCGGAGCAGGTCTCGACCGGGATCGACGTCTACCAGATCCGGCAGCCGCTCGGCGTCGCGGCCGGGATCACGCCGTTCAACTTCCCGGCGATGGTCCCGATGTGGATGTTCGGCAACGCGATCGCCTGCGGCAACACGTTCGTCCTCAAGCCGTCCGAGAAGGACCCATCGGCCGCCGTATACCTGGCCGAGCTGCTTGCCGAGGCAGGCGTCCCCGCCGGGGTGTTCAACGTCGTCCAGGGCGACAAGGTCGCGGTCGACCGGATCCTCGACCATCCCGACATTGCCGCGGTGAGCTTCGTCGGCTCGACACCGATCGCCCGCTACATCTACGAGACCGGCACGAAGCACGGCAAGCGCGTCCAGGCCCTCGGCGGCGCGAAGAACCACATGATCGTCCTGCCCGACGCCGACATCGAGATGGCCGCCGACGCGGCGGTCTCTGCGGCGTACGGCTCCTCGGGCGAGCGGTGCATGGCGGTCGCGACGGTCGTCGCCGTCGGCGCGGTCGCCGACCCCCTCGTCGAGGCCATCGGCAAGCGGCTGCCGAAGATCAAGGTCGGACCCGGCACGGATCCGAGCGCCGAGATGGGCCCGCTCGTCACCGGCCAGCACCGCGACAAGGTCGCCTCGTACCTCGACAGCGCCGCGGCTCAGGGCGCCGACGTCGTGGCCGACGGCCGGGACCACGCCCTCTTCAAGGAGTCCGACGGCTTTTTCCTCGGCGTGTCGCTCATCGACAGGGTGACGCCGGCGATGGATTGCTATCGGGACGAGATCTTCGGGCCGGTCCTGACGATCACCCGCGTGGACTCGTACGACGACGCCCTCGAGCTCGTCAACGACAATCCCTACGGCAACGGCACCGCGATCTTCACCCGCGACGGCGGCGCGGCACGGCAATACCAGTTCGACGTCAACGTCGGGATGGTCGGGATCAACGTGCCGATCCCGGTGCCGGTCGCGTACTACAGCTTCGGCGGCTGGAAGGGCTCGCTCTTCGGCGACCTCCACATGTACGGCCCCGAGGGCATCCAGTTCTACACCCGCAGCAAGGTCGTGACGTCGCGCTGGCCGGATCCGGGCACCTCCAAGGTCGATCTCGGCTTCCCCCGGACCCGGTAGCGGTCCGAGCCAGGCCCACCGAGCCGCCGGCCCAATGTCGCTGGTCATCGTCGGTGCCCGGCTCGTTGACGCCCGCTCCGAGAAGCCGCTCGAGGGTGACACGCTGGTCGTCGCCGACGACGGCCGGATCAGCTCGATCGGCCGCGGCCGGCCGGCCACGCTGCCCGATGGCGCGGCGGTCCTCGACGCGGCCGGCGCGACGATCACCCCGGGTCTCAT
>JBKPRF010000131.1:0-3655 GCA_046734475.1 Chloroflexota bacterium | reverse complement strand
GCGATGAGCAGCGTGTAGTCGCTGAAGTCGCGCAGCGCGACCCTGACCCCGAGGCCCTCCATCGACGCCGTCTCGCCCTTGACGAGCGCCGCCGGAAAGCCGGTGACGACGGCCGGCGTGCCATCGGGATTCGTGCCGCTGACCGCGTATGGCAGCACGACGAGCTGACCGACGCCGTCGGGCGACCGGCTCAGGAGGAGCTCGACCCCGAACGGCCGCCCGGGCACCGGCAGGGCCCCGAACGGCAGGCCGTTCGCGGCATCGGTGAGCGGCACGGGCCCCGACCACAGGAGGGCGCTGTCGGTGGCGTCCCGGATCTCGATGTCGGGTGCCGGGCCGAAGCCGTTCTGGTGGAAGGTGTAGCCGCCGACACTGAGCGGATCGTTGACACGGATCGTCTTTCGAGCCAGGAGCTGACCGTCCTGGTAGACGCCGAGGTCGGTCGTGAAGTCGCTCGCCTGGCCCGTGTCGAGGCCCGGCGCCTGGAAGCCGAAGTTCTTCACGAGCAGGAGGCCGGGCGTCCCGATCGGCTGGACCGAGAGGGTGTCGCCCTGGGCCACGACGAGGCCCTGCTCGTCGCCGAAGCGGGCCGTCACGAGCCCGGCGACGAGGAACAGGATCAGGCCGAGATGGGAGACGAGCGTCGCGAGCTTGGTCCAGCGGTTGCGGTCGCCGTACACGAACCGGACGCCGTCGTCGGTCGTGATCTCGTGGACCGCGAACCGGTGGCGACGCAGGGCGCCGGCGAGCCGTTCCGGCGTCGCACCGGCGGCGGGCGCGATCGAGACCCGGTCGGGCAGGCGTGGGTCGAAGTAGGCCGGCGGCTGGACGACCCGGATGTCGGCCGACTGGCGCCACAGCCGCGGCGTCCGATCGAGCGTGCAGACGACGATCGACGCGACCAGCAGGAACAGGCCGACGCTGAACCATGGCGAGGTGAAGACGTGGAAGAGCCCGAGCCGCTCCATGACCTCGACGCCGCCCGCGCCGAGCGCCGGCTCATAGATCGCCCGGAGCCGGTCCATCTCGGTCGCGTAGTCGCCAGGCGAGCGGAACGCGAAGCTCGGGAGCTGCCGGACGGTCATCCCCACGACGGCCAGGAGCGCGAGCATGACGATCTGGACGACGGCGAAGTTCACCGAGGTGAACAGGCGCCACAGCGCCATCCCCGCGCGAGCAAGGAGGCTCGGCGCGACTGGGCCCGGTGACGATCGGTCGATCGACCGGATCGCTGCCTCCATGGAACCTCCGCGTGCTCGCCGGGATGCTACGACCGGCGGCCTCAGCGCGTCCCGAACTGGTACGTCTGCTTGACGAGCCGGAGGTACGTGAAGGTTTCCGTGTCCCGGACGCCATCGATCTGCTGGAGGCGGTCGTTCAGGAACCGCAGGAGGGCCTCGTTGTCCTCGGCGACGGCCTCGATGAGGATGTCGAAGCGGCCGGCGGTGATCACGACGTAGTCGACCTCGACGAGCGCCGCCAGGGCGTTGGCGACCTCGAGCAGCTTGCCGGGCGAGCAGCGCACGCCGATCAGGGCCTGCTGGAACCCGAGCTTCTCCGGATCGGCCACGCCGACGATCTGGAGGAAGCCCCGTTCGACGAGGCGATTGGTCCGGGCCCGGACCGCCGCCTCGCTCACGCCGAGCGCATTCGCGATCTGGGTGAAGGGCCGGCGCCCGTCTTCCTGGAGGTGCTCGATGATCTTCTTGTCGAGCCCGGTCAGCTCATCCTGGCGCCGGCCGCGGCGGGCGCCGGGATCCTCGCGATTCGAAATTCGCATGGCCGGCCGATCCTAGCATCGCCCCTGAACCCCGAACCCGTACCGAGCCACGGCCTCTGGCCGGATCAGCCCCGGTCGAGGTCCGCCAGGACCGGCCCGAGCGCCTCGATCGACTCGCGGGTGATGGGGTCGACGACGAGCTGGACCTCCGCCACGCCGAGCCGGGCGTAGGCCCGGAGCGCGTCGGCCAGCGCCGCCGGCGAGCCCTGGAGTGGCTCCGGCTGGGCCCGCTTCGAATAGAGCGACTTCCGTCCTTTGCCGCCCGGCAGCCGGACGAGGACCGCCACCGTCCGCTCGATCTCGGCCGGATCGCGGCCAACCTCGCGAGCCACATCGTCGACGAGGCGCAGGTGCGGCTCGAGGCCGGCGGGCGTGTTGCCGGTGTCCGAGAACCAGACGTTCCAGAGCTGGACATGCGGCAGCGTGATGTGGAGCATCCGCGGACCGATGCTGCCGACCATGAGGGGCGGCCCTCCGGCCTGGTGCGGCCGTGGCAGCAGCGCTGCGTCGCGGGCCTGGAAGTAGCGTCCGTCGAAGTCGATCGCGCCGTCCCGCAGCAGCGTCCGGATGATCGTGAACGCCTCCTCGAAGCGGTCGATCCGGTGATCGAAGGGGTACCCGAACGCCGCAAACTCGACGTCGTTCCAACCCGCGCCGAGGCCCAGGATCAGGCGGCCCTGGCTGACCTCGTCGACCGTCGCCGCGAGCTTGGCGAGCATCGCCGGGGTGTGGAACGCTGCCGACGCGACGAGCGGCCCGAGCCGGATCCGCGAGGTCGACGCAGCGATCGCGGACAGCATCGTCCAGACCTCCCACGGGCCCCGGACGTCGCCGTCGTCGTAGCGGTAGAGGAGATGGTCGCCGAGCCAGATCGTGTCGAAGCCGACGTCCTCCGCGGCACGGGCCATCGCGAGGTACTCCGGCCAGCGGACCTCGCGTTCGACCTCGGGCAGCTGGATCCCGACGCGAAGCGGGCGACCCCCGGAACCTGTCATGGCGGCGGAGCGTACCAGCCATCTGAAAGGCGGCCTTCGCCGATCCGGGGCACCATCGCCGGGTCGTCCCTGCGACAGACGGAGATGGAGGTCCAGTCGTGCGACGCCTTTCCCTCGCGCTCGCTGCCGCCGGCCTTGCCGCGGCGGCACTCGCCAGTCCGGTCGGTGCGATCAGCTACGGATCGGTCGACACCAATGGCGACTACCCGAGCACCGGCGCGCTCATCGAGCACTTCTCGGACGGATGGTTCGTGAACTGCAGCGGCGCCCTCATCGCCCCGACGGTCTTCCTGACCGCGGCCCACTGCGTGGCCGAGGGCGAATCGGTCTACGTGAGCTTCGATCCGACGATCGTCGAGCCGGTCTCGTCGGGCACGAACACGATCTACCACGGCACCGGCCATCCCCACCCCGACAACTACACGGGCGGGGAGAACGATCCGCTCGACGTCGCGGTGATCGTCCTCGACGAGGCGGTCAGCGGCGTCACCCCCGCGCCCCTCGCGACCGAGAACCTCCTCGGCGAGCTGACGAACCAGGAGCTGAAGGCGGCGACCTTCGACACCGCCGGCTACGGCACCGTCCGCGAGACGAAGCAGGGTGCGGGCCAGGCGCTCGTCTGGGATCCCCAGCGGCGGTATGCGTTCCAGACCGTGAACTCGCTGAACAAGAGCTGGGTCACGTTCAGCATGAACGTCTCGACCGGCAACGGCGGGACCTGCTACGGCGACTCGGGCGGGCCGCACTTCGCCAACGGCGCGATCGTTGCCGTGACGGTCACCGGCGACGTCTGGTGCAAGTCGACCGACAAGGACTATCGCGTCGACACCGCGGAGGCGCGCGACTTCCTGGGGCAATACGTGACGCTGCCGTAGCGGTT
>JBKPRF010000130.1:0-4068 GCA_046734475.1 Chloroflexota bacterium | reverse complement strand
TCCTCGCTGAGCCAGCGCCGCAGCGCCCGCTTCGAGAAGACGTAGACACCCATCGACGCGAGGTCGCTCTTGGGCTGCTTCGGCTTCTCCTGCCATTCGGTCACGCGGTCCTGGTCGTCCATCGCCAGGATCCCCATGCGTGAGGCATCCGCGAGCGGAACCCGCCGGACCGCGATCGTCACGTCCGCCCGGCGCCGGCGATGGGCCTGGACGAATGGCTGGTAGTCCATCTTGTAGATGTGGTCGCCCGCCAGGACGAGCACCGTGTCGGCCGGCGACTGCTCGACGACGTTGATGTTGCGGAGGACCGCGTCGGCCGTCCCGCGGTACCACTCGGCGACGCGGCCGCGCGAGACGTACGGCTGGAGGAGCTTGACCCCGCCCTGGTTGCGGTCGAGGTCCCACGGCCGGCCCAGGCCGATGTGGTCGTTGAGCGAGCGGGGGTTGTACTGGGTCAGGACGAGGACGTCGTCGATGTCCGAGTTCACGCAGTTCGAGAGCGTGAAGTCGATGATCCGGTACTTGCCGCCGAACGGGACCGCGGGCTTGGCCCGGACCGAGGACAGGATCGACAGGCGTTCGCCTTCGCCGCCGGCCAGGATGAGCGCCATGGTCCGCTTCATCGCGGCCGATCCTACACCGCGAGGAGCGGCCGGCCGATGAACGGCCGATGAGCTAGCGGACGAGCCTCGGGTTCACCCAGACGTCGTCGAGCTGGACGGCCCAGTGGAGATGCGGGCCGGTGCAGCTGCCGGTGCAGCCTTCGTAGGCGATGACCTGGCCCTTCGTGACGTACTGCCCGACCCGGACGGCGGGGCCGGGGCTGCTGTCGATGTGGGCGTACCACGACACCAGGTGGGTGGAGTGGGCGATGACCACGATCTAGGCCGTGTCGTAGGGGCTCTTGCCGGCCATGATGACCTTGCCCGCGCCGGCTGCGTGGATCGGGGTGTCCATCGCGTTCGCGATGTCGATGCCGCGGTGGAAGTGGGCGCAGTCGCCGTACGGTGGCTCGAGGTAGAAGCCGGTGCAGCCGAACTGCTGGGTGACGACCCCGGCCATCGGCCAGGCGAGGCTGCCCGAGTACTGCGACGGGATGCCGCCGGACTGGAGCGCCTGCAGCACGAGCTTGTCGATGTACGCCTCGAGCTCGCGCTCCTGGCGGGCCTCGCGGGCGACGATGATCTTGAGCCGGTACCTGTCGGCGGCGAGGGCCGCGTAGCGGGCCTGCTGCTCGGCCAGGAGCTTCTTCGTCTGGGCCTCGAGCTGGAGGAGCTTCTTGTTGGCCGCGGCGAGGTCGGCCATCTGCTTGTCGAGGAGCGCCTTCTGCTGGTCGGCCACCGCGTGCATCTCGACGGTCTGCTTCATCGTCTCGAGGGTCGTCTCGTGCATCACGGCGAGGACCTTCTGGTCCTCGGTGATCTGATCGGCGAGGACCTTGTCCTGGCCGGCGAAGTCGAGCTGGTAGCCGACCTCCGAGATGACGTCCGTGAAGTCGTCGCTCGACAGGACCGTCTCGAGGAGCGACGTCCGGTCGGTGTCGTAGGCGGTTCGGATGCGGTCGGCGAGGATCGCCTTGCGGGCCTGCAGCTCATCGCGCTTGGCGGCTTCGGCCGCCTCGACGTCCGCGAGCTCCTGGTCGAGCTGGGCGACGGTCGTGTTCAGGGCATCCACGGCGGCCTGGGCCTGGGCGACCTGGACCGTCATGTCGACGATGTTGGCCTTGACCTCGGCGACGTTGGCCACGACCGAGGCGAGGGTCGCCTTCGTGCTGCCGATCTTCGTCGAGAGGGCCGTCTGGCTCGCCGCGAGCGCCGCGATCTGGGCCTTCTGGGCCGCGATCTGCTTCTGGAGCGTCGTCTGCTTGGCGTACGCGTCGCTGAGGGCGTCGGCCGACACGGACGGCGGGGTCACGGAGACGAACATCCCGCCGGCGACGGCGACGAGCATCAGGAGGCTGATCCCGCGGCGCCCGATCAGCGGCTTCGGTCGCGTCGACCAGCCGCGGCGATCGGGGGCGGGGCGGCGCATCAGCATCGTCATCGTGCGGGGGGATCTCCGTCGCGCTGGGGGTCGCGTCGCGCTGGGGGTCGCGGTGGGTGCGCACGCCGGTGCACCGGCAGGAGTCTAACGCGCCCGTGAACCGTGGGAACACCGTACGTTTGTCATGGGTCCGGTGTGGTTTCCATCGCCTCCGCAACATTGCTGCGAGGTTCGCGCAGATTCCGCCGGTCGTTGCCCGTCAGGCGTCGACGATCCCGAGGAGGGCCCACAGTGCCCCGGCGATGAGGAACGGCCCGTACGGGACATAGGTCTTGAGCGTGATCCGGCGCACGACGATGAGGGCGACGATGACGACGGCCGCGATGATCGCCCCGGTCACGAGCCCCAGGAACAGCCGCAGCGGGCCGCCGAGCAGCCCCACGCCGACGAGCAGCTTGAGGTCGCCCTGGCCGATCGCACCCGGCCCGAACGGGATCGAGAGCAGGTACAGCGCCCCCGGCGCGATCAGCGCGGCGGCCGCGGCGAAGGCCAGCTCGGTCGTGTCGTGGACGTAGGGCCCGAGGCCCGTCACCCAGGCGAGCAGCGCGACGACGATCAACGGGTACGTCAGCGCGTCCGGCAGGAGGCGCTGGTCGAGGTCCGTGGCGAGACCCAACACGAGGGCCGCGACCACCAGCGCGAGGAGGGCCAGGGTCGGGCCCGGCCCGCCGAGGCCCGCCGATCGAAGGTCCAGCAGGAAGCCTGCCGCCGCGCCCGCGGCGACGACGATCGGAGTCCGCCAGTCGATCGGCCGGATCGCGCCGTCCTCGTGGGCCGGCCAGCGGGCGGCGATCCGGTCGGCGACGACACCCCAGACGAGGCCGAGGATCCCGCCGAGCAGCCCGGTGGGCATGTCCCGCGGCGGTCCTGCGGTCAGGCCTTCGCGCCGGCGAGGGCCAGCTCGACGAGCGTCGCGTGCGAGACGCCGGTGGCGCCGCGGGCCGTGTACGGGGTGGCCTTCCGGAAGTAGCCGGTGCCGGCGATGTCGAGGTGGACCCACGGCTTCGTCACGAACTCGCTGATGAAGATCGCGCTCTTCACGAGCCCGCCCTCGTTGTTCCGCGAGAAGTTCACGAGGTCGCCGTACCAGCTCTCCATGTCGGCCCGGTACTCCTCGATGAGCGGCAGCTGCCAGTACCGCTCACCGGCCCGGTTCGCGGCGGCGAAGACCTCCTCGACGAACGCGTCGTTGTTGCCGAACGCGCCGGTCACGAGCTCGCCGAGGGCCCGGGCCACCGCGCCGGTGAGCGTCGCGACGTCGACGAGGTGGGTCGCGCCGAGGCGCTCGGCGTAGGTCAGGCCGTCGGCGAGGATCAGCCGGCCCTCCGCGTCCGTGTTCGTGATGTCGACCCACTTGCCGTTCATCGCCCTGACGATGTCGCCGGGCCGGGTCGAATGCGGGCCGGGCATGTTCTCGACCGCCGGCGCGATCGCCAGGAGCGGCGTGCCGGGCGCGAGCTGGGCGACGGTCGAGATCGCGGCGATGACCGTGCACGCCCCGGTCTTGTCCATCTTCATCTCCTCCATCCGGTCGGATGGCTTGATGGAGATGCCGCCGGAGTCGAAGCAGACGCCCTTGCCGACGATCGCGAGGTGACGGTCCAGGGCATCGCGCTCGCCCTCGCCGCCGGCGCGCATGACGATCATCCGGGGCGGGTTGTCGCTGCCGCGGCCGACTGCCATGAAGAGGCCCATGCCGAGCTCGTTCGCCCGGTCCGGGTCGATGACGTCGAACCACAGGCCGTGCTGCCTGGCGAGCGCACTCGCTTCGTCGGCGAGGACCTCCGGGCTGACGTCGTTGGAGCTGCGGTTCGAGAGGGTCCGGGCGTGGTTCGCGCCCTCGCCGATCAGGCGGCCCCGGTCGGCGGCCTTGGCGAGGGCCCCGGGCGACTCCCCAGGCGCGATGAGGACGAGCTCGTCGAGGGCCGGTGGCGAGGTCTTGACGTCATCGCGGTAGATCGTGGCGGGGTCGTACGAGCCCTCGACGACGCCGCGGGTCAGGAGCTCGGCGACAGTGACCGTGCC
>JBKPRF010000129.1:0-1624 GCA_046734475.1 Chloroflexota bacterium | reverse complement strand
CCCACGGCCTGTGCGCGGCCCTGAACCACTGTTTCACGGGCTGGATCTGGTATCGCATCGGCTGATCGTCGCGGGCCCGATCGCGGACCTATCCTCGGGCCGATGGACCGGTGGCACACGATCATCGAGCCGTTCCGGATTCATTCGGTCGAGCCCTTCCGCCTGACGACGGTCGAGCAGCGTGACGCCGCGCTCGAGGCCGCCGGGTACAACCTCTTCAACCTCCACGCCGACGACGTCCTGCTCGATCTCCTGACCGACTCCGGAACCGGCGCGATGTCGCGCGACCAATGGGCGGCGATGCAGCACGGCGACGAGAGCTACGCCGGCTCGCCGTCGTGGTTCGCATTCCTCGACAGCGTGCAGGCGCTGTTCCCATACCGCCACGTGATCCCGACCCATCAGGGCCGGGCCGCCGAGAAGATTCTGTTCTCGGTCCTCGGCGGCCCGGGCAAGGTCATCCCGAACAACACCCATTTCGACACGACCCGGGCCAACGTCGAGTTCACGGGCGCCGACGCGGTCGATCTCGTCATTCCCGAGGGCCAGGACCCCGCGGCGGCGCACCCGTTCAAGGGCAACATGGACGTCGACGCGCTGGCGGCCCTGCTTCGCGAGCGGGCCGCCGACGTGCCGGTCGTCTTCGTGACCATCACGAACAACTCGGGCGGTGGCCAGCCGGTCTCGCTCGCGAACCTCCGAGCGATCCGCGAAACCTGCGACCGCTACGGCGTGCCGCTCTTCCTCGACGCCTGTCGCTTCGCCGAGAACGCCTGGTTCATCAAGCTCCGCGAGCCCGGCCAGGCAGACCGTTCGATCCCGGACATCGTCCGCGACATGGCGTCGCTCGCGAACGGCATGACGATGTCGGCCAAGAAGGACGGCCTCGCGAACATCGGTGGCTGGCTCGCCCTCGACGATGACGCGCTCGCCGAGCAATGCCGCAACCTGCTGATCCTCACCGAGGGCTTCCCTACCTACGGCGGCCTCGCCGGCCGCGACCTGGAGGCCATCGCCCAGGGCCTCCGTGAGGTCGTCGACGAGGACTACCTCCGCTACCGGATCCGCTCGACCGCGTACTTCGGCGAGGCCCTCGACCGCGCCGGCGTGCCGCTCGTGAAGCCGTTCGGCGGCCACGCGATCTACCTCGATGCCCGGGCCCTGCTGCCGCACGTGCCGCCGCTCGAATATCCCGGCCAGTCGCTCGCGGTGGCGCTGTACCGGGAGGGCGGCATCCGGGGCTGCGAGATCGGCACCGTGATGTTCGGGCGCCATCCGGACGGCACCGAGACGCCGGCGGCGATGGACCTCGTGCGTCTCGCGATCCCACGCCGGACATACACCCAGAGCCACGTCGACTACGCGATCGAGGTCGTCAGCTGGGTCGCCGAACGGGCCGAGAGTCTGCGCGGGCTGCGGATCGTCGACAGCCCGTCGGCCCTCCGCCACTTCACGGCTCGCTTCGAGCCGCTGCCGGCGTAGGCGACGCACACGGGCTAGGCCGGAGTCGCCGTCCTCGGTGACTTGGCATCCGGCTTCGGCGGCTCACTGCCGGCCTCGCCCTCGTGGCCGTTCGTCGAGCTCGCTGCGGGCGTCGGTTCCATCGGCTCGAGCTCGTCCGGAT
>JBKPRF010000128.1:0-4724 GCA_046734475.1 Chloroflexota bacterium | reverse complement strand
TTCGGGCCGCTGGCTGCGATCGTGCTGGTCGCCGCGTGCGGCCCGGCAGGGAGCAGCACCGCTCCGAGCGCCGGAGCGCCGACCGCAGGAGCGCCGAGCCAGGCGCCCTCGGCATCGGTTGCGGCCGCGGCCCCGACGATCGGGCCTGGCGAGGGCGCGCTCAACATCATCATCTGGGCCGGCTACGCCGAGGACGGCTCGAACGTCAAGGGCTACGACTGGGTCCACCCGTTCGAGGACCAGACCGGCTGCAAGGTCAACTCGAAGCCGGCCGACACCTCGGATGAGATGGTCACGCTGATGCGCCAGGGCGGCGGGACCGTGTATGACGGCGTCTCGGCGTCGGGCGACGCCACACTCCGGCTGATCAGCGCCGGTGACGTGGCCGCGGTCGACACCTCGCTGTTCCCGGACTTCGCCGACGTCGCGCCGTTCCTCCAGAACGCGCCGCATTACGTCGTCGATGGCAAGCTCTACGGCGTGCCCCACGGCTGGGGCGGCAACTCCCTGATGTACCGGACGGATGTCGTGACGCCGGCGCCGACGAGCTGGGATGTCGTCTTCGACCCGACCGCCTCGAAGCCCTACCAGGGCAAGATCACCGACTACGACAGCCCGATCTACATCGCCGACGCGGCGCTCTACCTGAAGGCCCACAACCCGGCCCTCGGGATCACCGACCCGTACGAGCTGACCCAGCCCCAGTTCGATGCGGCCGTCGACCTGCTCAAGACCCAGCATCCCTGGGTCGGCGACTACTGGGCCCTCTACTCCAAGGAGATCGACAACTTCACGAGCAAGGCGACCGTGGTCGGCACGACGTGGCCGTACCAGGTCAACACCCTGCTCGGTTCCAATGTTCCCGTCGGCTCGGTCGTCCCGAGCGAGGGCATGACCGGCTGGGCCGACACCTGGATGATGTCGAGCCACGCGACCCATCCCAACTGCATGCTCAAGTGGATGGGCTGGATGCTCGGCACCACCGCCCAGTCGATGGTGGCTGAGTCGTTCGGCGAGTCGCCGGCCAATCCCAAGGCCTGCGCGGCGCTCGACAAGGGCGTCGCGGACTACGCGGTCAAGGACTTCTGCACGGCGTACCACGTGAACGACCAGAGCTACTACGGGACGATCGCGTTCTGGAAGACCCCGCTCGCGAACTGCGGCGACGCCCGCGGCTCGACCTGCATCGACTACTCCGAATGGACGTCGAAGTGGACCGAGATCCGGGGCTGACCCCGCGCTGAGCTGAAGGTCCCGGCCGGCCGCCGTCGCGGCCGGCCGGGAGCGCTTCCCCCGCTCCACGAGATCGATCGATGACGACCGACGCGCTGACCTCGGCCCTGCCCCCGGCCTCGTGGGGCAGGCGCGTGCTCGGCCGCCTCTACCGTCGGGGCCGGGTCCAGCTCGCGCTGCTCCTGGCGGCCCCGACCGGCTGGTTCGTGTTCCTGTACCTCGGGTCGCTGGCGTTCCTGCTCGTCTCGGCGTTCTGGTTCCTCGACCCGACCACGTCCTCGATCGTCAAGACGTTCTCGCTCGAGAACTTCGTCAAGCTCGCCACCGAGCCCATCTACCGGACGATCGCCCTCCGGACCGTCTCCGTGGCGGCCCTCGTCACCGTGGTCGACATGGCCATCGCCTTCCCGATCGCGTGGTACATGGCCAGGGTCGCCGCGCCCCGCCCGCGATCGATCCTCTTCATGCTCGTCCTGCTGCCACTGTGGTCGAGCTACCTCGTCCGGGTATACGCGTGGCGGGTGATCCTCTCGCCTGGTGGCCCGCTGGAGTGGGCCTTCACGGCGATCGGCCTGCCGGGCCTCAGCCCCGGCTTCTCGGACGTCTCGATGGTCATCGTGTTCAGCTACCTGTGGCTGCCGTACATGATCCTGCCGATCTACGCCGGCCTGGAGCGCATCCCGCGCTCGTACTTCGAGGCGTCGGCCGATCTCGGCGGCCGGGGCTGGCCGACCTTCCGGCGGATCGTCCTGCCGCTGGTGCTGCCGGCCCTCGCGGCCGGCTCGATCTTCACGTTCTCGCTGACGCTCGGCGACTACATCACGCCGCAGCTCGTCTCGAACAGCCAGTTCATCGGCAACGTGATCTACGCCAGCCAGGGCGTCGCGAACAACGTGCCGTTCGCGGCCGCCTTCGCCGTCGTGCCCGTGCTGATCATGGCCGTCTATCTGCTCGCGGCGCGCCGGCTCGGCGCGTTCGACGCCCTGTAGGCGCCGGGATGGGCCGCTGGCTGCTCCGGCTCGCGACGACGGTCGGGTTCCTGTTCCTCTACATCCCGATCATCGTGATCGGGCTCTATGCGTTCAATGCCCAGCGCGTCCAGGCCTGGCCGATCCAGGCATACAGCACCCAGTGGTTCACGGCGGCGCTCGAGAACGACAGCGTCCGAGACGCGTTCGCGCTGTCGATCGAGGTCGCGCTGGGGGCCACCGCCATCGCCCTCGTCCTGGGGACCCTGGCGTCGTTCGCCGTCCAGCGCTACAGCTTCTTCGGGCGAGAGGCGGTCTCGTTCGCGCTCGTGCTGCCGATCGCCCTGCCGGGCATCGTCACGGGCATGGCCCTGAACTCGACGATCAACGCGACCGGCATCGGCTTCACGATGTGGACGATCGTCATCGGCCACGCGACCTTCTGCATCGTCGTCGTCTACAACAACGTCATCGCCCGGCTGCGACGGTCGTCGCGGTCGATCGAGGAGGCCTCGATGGACCTCGGCGCCGACACGCTGCAGACGTTCCGGTTCATCACCTTCCCGGTCATCCGCACGGCACTCCTGGCCGGCGGGCTGCTGGCGTTCGCGCTGTCGTTCGACGAGATCATCGTGACGACGTTCACGGCCGGAACCGAGGAGACGCTCCCGATCTGGATCTTCAGCCACCTGCGCCAGACGAACCAGCGGCCGATCGTCAACGTCGTCGCGGTCGTGCTGATCCTGTTGTCGGCGGTGCCGGTCTACCTGGCCTCGCGCTGGAGTGACAGCACCGGGGTCGGCGGCAGCCGGACCTGACGGGTCGCCGGGAGCCTCGCCTACATCTCCATCGGCGTGTAGCCGGGGTCGAGGAACTTCTCGGGGTCGTCTCGGAAGTCGAGCATGCAGCCCTTGCTGCAGAAGTGGTACGTGCGGCCGAGGTGCTCGAGCTGGAGCTCGGGCCGGGCCGCCGGGTCGACGGTCATGCCGCAGACGGGGTCGATCGGCCCGTGGGCCATCGGCAGCTCGTGGGATTCGTGATGGTCATGCATGGATTTGCATTATCCGTCCGATCGGGTGAGGCGTACGATCGGCGCATGTCCCTCGACGTCGACCTCGCCGCCGCGCGCGCCGCGCTCATCGCCGAGCGGAGACGGCTGGTGGCCGAGCTCGACGAGCCGATCGAGAGCCCCGGCCAGATGACGTACGGCTCGCAGGCCGCCGCGGCGACCCACGTCTTCGAGCAGCAGCGTGACCTGGCGCTGCGGGAGCGGGAGCGGGCCCAGCTGCGCGACGTCGATGCGGCCCTGGCCGCGATCGACGCCGGGACGTACGGCACGTGCAAGAGCTGCGGCAAGGCGATCGCACGCGGCCGCCTCGAGGCGATCCCGTGGGCCCAGCTCTGCATCGACTGCGCCGCCAAGGTGCGGCGATGAGCCTCGCGGCAGTCGAACCCGCCCTCGTCTCGATTGATGATGTCCGGGCCGCGGCCGAGCGGCTGAGCGGCATCGCGATGCGGGCGCCGCTCGTGCCGTTCGGGATGGCCGGTCGCGGTGGTCCGCGCCTGCTCCTGAAGGCCGAGTCGCTGCAGCCCGTCGGGGCCTTCAAGATCCGCGGGGCATACAACGCGCTGGCGCTGCTGACCGACGACGAGCGAGCCAGAGGGGTCGTCGCGCACTCATCCGGCAACCACGCCCAGGGGGTCGCGCGGGCGGCGCGACTGCTCGGGGTCCACGCGACGATCGTCATGCCCTCGGACGCGCCGGCGGTCAAGCGCGGCCGGGTCGAGGCTGACGGCGCCGAGGTCGTGACGGTCGGGCCGGCGAGCGGCGACCGGGAGGCGATGGCCGAGCGGCTCGCGACCGAGCGGGGCCTCGTGCCGATCCCCCCGTACGACGACGATCGAGTCATCGCCGGCCAGGGCACCGTGGGCCTCGAGATCGCCGAGGACGTGCCGGATCTCGCCGCAGTGCTGGTGCCGATCGGTGGCGGCGGGCTCTCGAGCGGCGTCGCTGTCGCGGTGCGCGCCATCCATCCCCGGGCGCGGATCGTGGGCGTCGAGCCGGAGCTCGCCGCCGATGCGCAGGAGTCCTTCCGAACGGGCCGGATCGCGCGCTGGCAGGCGACGAAGACGAGCCGGACGATCGCCGACGGGACGCGCTCCCAGTCGATCGGCAAGCGGCCGTTCGCGCACCTCATGCGGCTGCTCGACGACATCGTGACCGTGCCCGAGGCCGAGATCGCGGCCGGCGTCCGGGCGATCGCCGAGGAGTGCCGGCTCATCGTCGAGCCGTCGGGCGCGCTCGCCCCCGCCGCGGCTCGCTGGCGCGCTCGCGAGGCCGGGCTCGACGGCCTCTCGGGCACCGTCGTCGCCGTCGTGAGCGGCGGCAACGTCGACCCCGAGCGCTACCGCGAGCTGCTCCGCTCGCCGATGCCGGCGGGTCGCTAGGCCCACCAGGCCGGCGCGCCAGTGGCGCTGAGGCCCGGTGCCCGCCCGGCGCGCGGCCGGCGCTGAGGCCCGGTG
>JBKPRF010000127.1:0-10544 GCA_046734475.1 Chloroflexota bacterium | reverse complement strand
GCTCAGGAGCAGCGCGCCTGCCCCAGCGAGGACCAGCACCCGCAGGATCTCCTCGGTCGCGTAGGCCGACGACGAGATCGGGTCCGAGCTGAAGATCGCGAGGGCCTTCTTCTTCGAGAGGCGCTCGGCGATCTCCTCGTGGATCGAGAGCGGCCGGCCGAACAGGATGCCGCGGGCCCGTGCCAGGATCCGGCCGGCCGTGGTCCGGGGCGCGGACGCGGCCTCCTTGGCGACGAGCTGGCCCTCGGCCGAGTACCGGAAGTAGGCGGCGTGCGGCCGCTCGACGCGAACGCGGCGGTCCCCCGGCTTCCGGCCTCGGAGGGGTCGGCGGGGTTCGGTCACCGCTCGCGCAGGGCCGGCGCGGGGCGTTCGATCATTGCCCTACAGGATGGCATCCGCGGGCACGGTGGTGCATCGCATCCTCGACGTCAGCCGCCGAACAGCTTGTCGAGCTCCGGCAGGCGGCTGTTCAGGTCGAGCAGGAAGACCAGCCCGATGACGAGGCTGAACGTGCCGGCCACGACGCCGATGGCGAGGTACAGCCGCTCCCGGACCCGGCTCGCGACGAAGCCGGTGGCGGTGATGAGGACCACGACGGAGTTCGACAGCAGCAGGCCGACGATGAACGCGGCGAGCATCGGCACGCCGAGGCCCGCGCCCCCGGCGCCCCCGATCGCGGCGATGAGCAGGACCTGCGTCCCGGTCTCCGCGCCGATGCCGTGGATCATCCCGACGCCGAACGCGGTCCGGACGCCGTACGAGCTCATCTCGATCGGGTCGACGTGCTCGTGGCCGTGGAGCCGCGCCTGGAACCGGCGCCAGCCGTAGCGGACCGAGTCGAAGACGAGCATCCAGCGGCTCCGAAGCCGGAACGCGACGCCGTGGCGGGCGTACTGGTAGAGCGAGACGAACACCCATGCCCCGAGGAGCACGAGGGTGAACCCGACGACCCGGCCCATGATCGGGTCGACCCAGTCGGGCAGGATCGCGCCGAACGTCAGCGCGAGCAGCCCGAGGCCGGCGACGACTGTCGCGTGCCCGAGGGCGTACAGGGTCCCGAGGACGAGCGCCCGGCGCTGCTCGGCGATGAGTCGCGGTCGTGTGCCCGAGGCCGGATCGTGATGGCCAGCCGGAATGTGGTCGGCGTCCGCGCCGGCATGGACCGCGAGCTCTTCGCGGCCGCCGTGGAGATGGGCGTGACCGCCCTCCTCGTGGTCGGCCTCGTGGCCCAGCTCCGCGGCATCCGCGGTCGCCGTCGTGGAGGTGACGTCGGTGATGGCGGCGAGGTGGTCCCAGTCGAAGCCATGCCGGAAGCCGAGGACGAGCGCGGTCGTCAGCAGGCCGAGGACACCATCGGGGGGCATTCGCGAATCATGCTTCGTCTGGCAGGCCCCCGGGGATCACGCCGTGCCCCGGGCGCGCCTCAGCCGAGGAAGATCAGCTTGAGCGCCGCGACCACGAGGACGATGGCCAGCGCCCGCCGCAGGCCGACCGTGCCGAGCCGGCGGGCGCCGATCTCCGAGCCGATGAGGCCGCCCGCCGCGACGCTCACGAGCCACAGCGGCAGCGCGGCCGGCAGGGTCTGCACGGCCGCGACATTGCCGAGGAGGCCGGAGATCGAGTTGCCGAGGATGAAGGCCGACGACATCCCGGCCGCGGCTCGAGCGCCGGCCCAGCGCGCGAAGAGCAGCAGCGGTGTCAGGAAGATCCCGCCTCCGGTACCGACCAGGCCCGAGACGAAGCCGATCACCGCGCCGGAGCCCAGGGCGGGGACGACCGGCACGCGCGGCGCCGGTTCCTCGGCGGCGGCCGCGCGAGCGGCCGTCATGAAGAGCCGACCGGCGGCGACGAGCAGCACCAGCCCCGCCAGCGGCTTGTAGACGCCGGATGGCAGCGTCAGCGCGCCACCCAGGAACGCGGCCGGGATCGAGCCGAGGAGGAATGGCAGAACGGCCCGCCACGAGACCTGCCCCGCGAGGTGGAACCGCAGCGTGACGAGGCTCGAGACGAGGATGTTCAGGGCCAGCGCCGTCGGCCGCATCGTCTCGGGTGCAACACCCACGAGGGCCATCGCGGCGAGGTATGCCGACGCGCCGGCGTGACCGACCGACGCGTACAGGATCGACGCGCCGAGGAACGCCAGGGCGAGGACGATCGCCGGGTCGATCAGCCCGGGCCCCGAAGTCGACCGTGGCCGCGCATGACGGCGACGAGCCGGTCATGCGGCAGGCGCTGCGCCGTGATCCCGTCGCGGCCGGTCATCGTCTCGGCGGCCACCAGGGCGTTGACGATCGCCTCCTCGGTCGCCTCGACGGTGGCCTCGAACAGGCCGTCCAGGCCCGAGTCGGGCAGCATCCGGACCGGGATGCCGGTGGCGGGGTCGGACCGATCATCGGAGGCGGGCAGGCCGGTGTTGCCTGTGGCGAAGGCGAGGAACAGGTCGCCCGACGTCGTCGCGCCGATGCCGCCGGTCCGGGCCAGGCCCAGCGCCGCTCGCTGCGCGACGCGCCGGCATTGGTGCGGCAGCAGCGGGGCGTCGGTCGCGATCAGACCGATGATCGAGCCCGAGCCGGGCGGCGGGCCAGCCGGGTCGAACGCCGGCTCGGCCAGGCCCCGTCGGAGCCGGCCGTGCGCCGACGCGACCTCGGTCGTCGGGATGTCCTCGCCGACCGGCACGCCGTCGATCCGGAGGAGGCCGCGGCGGCCGTAGTTGGCCTGCACGAGGGCACCGAGGGTCCAGCCCCCGAGGTCCGCCGGGAGCTGCCGCGACGCGGTCCCGATGCCGCCCTTGAACTCGTGGCAGATCATGCCCGTCCCGCCGCCGACGTTGCCCTCGGCGACCGGGCCGCCGCTCGCCGCGGCCAGCGCCGCGTCGACGTGCTCCGGCCGGACGTGCTGGCCGTCGATGTCGTTCAGCCGGCCGTCCCACGTCTCGCCGACGACCGGCAGGGACCAGTTCGCCGTGCCCTCCAGCCCGGCCCGGGTGGCGGCCGCGACCAGCGCATCGCGGACCACGCCGACGGAGTGGGTATTGGTCAGCCCGATCGCGCCGTTCAGCAGGCCCGCCTCGCGGATCCACTCCAGGCCCGTGAGCTCGCCGTTGCCGTTGAGCGTGTGCGAGCCGGCGAACACGGGCTCGGACCAGATATCGCCGCCGTGCGGCAGCACGACCGTGACGCCGGTCCGGACCGGGCCGCGGCCCACGACGAGCGGGCCGTCGCCGGAGATGAGCGTGGCATGGCCGACCCGCACGCCGGCGACGTCGGTAATGGCATTCAGCGGGCCGGGTCGGCCCTGGCCGATCACGATGCCGAGATCGCGCGCGCGGACCGCCGGGCGCGCCGCGTCCCTGGTCATCGCGGGCCTCAGTCGCCGGTGCTGGTCGAGACGACGTCCACGCCCTCGAGCCTGCCGAGGTCCTCGAGCGCCTCGGTGATCGAGGACGTCCGGCGGCCGCGGATCGAGAGGTCGGCCTGGTAGCTGGCCTTGCCGAGCCGCTGGGTCGTGATGCCGGTGACCTCGATCCGGTGCTGCTCGAGGACGTCGGAGACGCGCCCGACGAGGTCGATCCGGTCGACCTGCACGCGGAGCTGGATGTCCGGGATCGTGCTGCCGCGGAAGCGCTCGACGATGGCGTTGATCGGCCACAGGCTGACGAGGATCACGGCCGCGCCGACGAACGCCACGATGTACTCGCCGGCACCCGCGCCGAGCCCGACCGCGGCCGTCGCCCACAGGCTCGCGGCCGTCGTCAGGCCGCGGATGACGATGCCGTCCTTGAGGATCGCGCCGGCGCCGAGGAAGCCGATGCCCGACACGATCTGAGCGGCGATGCGGGTCGGGTCGATGCCCGTGCCGGGCCCCTGGCCGAAGCCGTGGATCGAGAGGATCGTGAAGATCGCCGAACCGAGGGACACGAGCATGTGCGTCCGGATCCCGGCGGGATGGCCGTGGATCTCGCGCTCCAGGCCGATGACCGCGCCGAGGCCGGCGGCGATCACGATCCGGGCGGACAGTTCGAACTGCATCGCGATGTCGATCACGTGGGCGACCTCATGCGTTGACGAATGATCGCGCACGGGGAGCGGCGGCGCGCGCCATCATGCGGCTGCCCAGAGGAGGTAGGCATGGCAGCTCGACGTCACCTGCATCCGGTGAACCAGAAGATGGTCGACGACGCACCCAGGGGGGCCCGTATCGCCGACGCCGTCACGGGCTTCATGGGCAGCTGGACGTTCATCGTCGTCCAGACGGTGATCGTGCTGACGTGGATCGCCGGGAACACCTACCTGGTGTTCCACTTCGATCTCTTCCCGTTCATCCTCCTGAACCTCGCCTTCTCGACCCAGGCCGCCTATGCCGCGCCGCTGATTCTCCTGGCCGGGAACCGCCAGGCGCTGCGTGACCGGATGACGCTGGAGCACGCCGCCCACGAGGCCGACAAGGAGGACCGCCAGAACCAGGAGCTGCTGCGCGGCAACCGCCAGATCCTCGAACGGGTCGAGGCCCTCGAGCAGCGGATCCTCCAGCTCGAGTCGGGGATCATCGGCCGCCTCGACGCACCGAAGGGCTAGGTCGTCCGCGTCACCTTCGTGATGTGCCGCGGCCGCTCCGGGTCGAAGCCGCGGGCACGGGCGAGGGCCACCGCGAACAGCTGGGCCGGGACGATGCTCGTGATCGGGGCCAGCCACTCCGGCAGGCCGCTCGGCAGCGGGATCGACCAGCGGCCGATCGAGCGCAGGGCGGGCAGGTCCGAGAGGACGAGCAGGTCCGTCCCGACGTTGTCCCGAAGGGCGGTGAGCATCTCCCGCATGGCGCCCGCGGTGGCGCCCGACGGCGCGACCGCGAGGACGTTCGCGCCGGGATCCAGTACGGCGACCGGCCCGTGGGCGAGATCCGCCGGCGAGTAGGGCTCGGCGAAGAGGCGGGCGAGCTCCTTGAGCTTGAGGGCCCACTCCCGCGCTGTGGCGTACTCGAACCCACGGCCGACGACGATCGCCTGGCGCGTCGGCCCGAGCTCGTTCGCCACCGAGGCCGCGGCGGGCGCCTGCTCGAGGGCTCGCTCGATCGCCCCCGGGACCGCCTCGATCGCCCGCCTGTCGGCTCCATCGCCGTCGATCGCCGCCGACAGCATCGCGATGGTCAGCAACTCGGCCGTGTACGTCTTCGTCGCGCCGACCGAGGCCTCGTCGCCGGCTCGCAGGTCCAGGACGTGCTCGGCGGTCGTCGCCAATGGCGAGCTCGGCGCATTCGTGATCGCGATCGTCGCGCAGCCCTGCTCCCGCGCCGCCTCGACGACGCCGACGACGTCCGGCGAGGCGCCGGACTGCGAGATCCCGATGACGACCGCCCCGTCGAAGCGCGGTGCGACGCCGTAGACCGAGATCAGTGACGGCGCGGCGAGGGTCACGATGAGCCGGTTCCGGGCCCCGAGGACGTACTGGCCGTAGATCGCGGCGTGGTCGGAGGTGCCGCGCGCGGCGATGACGACGTGGGTCGCGCTCGCGAGCTTGGCCGCCGCCGCCGTCTCGCGCACGGGATCCCAGCCCTCGGCGATGAGGCGCGCCGCGACGACCGGTTGCTCAGCGATCTCCGAGTCGAGCGTCATCTGCCGCGCAGCTCCGATCGGAGGCGCGCTTCGGCGTCGGCCAGGCGGGCCGCTTCGAAACCGAGCGCCTCGAGGCCCATGATCGCAGCGCCGAGGACCGGCGGCAGGTCGAGCCGGACGAAGGTCGCGGCCGGCGAGACGCGGCGGACTCCCCGCTCGAGCCGGGCGTAAAAGGCCGGCTCCGTCGTCCGGAAGACACCACCGGCGAAGACGACCTCGGGCCCCGCTCGTTCGAGCCGTGTCCGGCGGATGAGCGCGGTGGCCATCGCGACGAGCTCGTCGGCGAGGCGGTCGACGATCGAGCGAGCGACGACATCGCCATCGGCCGCGGTCTCGAACACGAGCGGGGCGACGCCGTCGAAGGTCTCGTGGGTGGCCCGCTCGTAGTACAGGTCCCGGACCACCGGCCGGATCGAGCGCCGTCCGAAGTGGCGCGCCACCCGTTCCTCGAGCGCCGTTCGGGGTCCCCGGCCGTCATCGGCCCGGACCGCGGCGGCCAGGCCCGCCGCGGCGACGCCGTGGCCGCCACCCCAGTCGCCCGAGTACTCGCCGATCGCGTCGAACCGGGCCCGCCGCCCGTCGCGCCCGATCGCCGCCGCGTTGATCCCGTGGCCGCAGATGAGGACGACGCCCCATGGCCGGGTCGCGCCTGCCCGCAGCGCCCCGAACGTGTCATTGCTCACGAGCGTCCTCGTCGCGAGCCCGGTGCCCTCGATGCCACGCTCCAGGAGCCGGATCTCGGCCGGGAAGTCGGCGCCGGCCAGGCAGTACGACCCGATCTCGGCGACCGGCGCCTCGCCGGTCCCGCCCGCTCGGCGGTCGACGGCGAGCGCCAGCTCGGTCAGCCGGGCCATGCCGGCCTCGAGGCCGATCTGCTGGTGCGAGATGGTGCCGCCGCGCGTGAACCCGAGGACGGCGCCGGTCGCCCCGGCGAGGAGGACGTCGGCCTTGGAGTTGCCTCCGTCGACCGCGAGCACGGCGGCGCGGGTCACGCCGGAGCGGCGAGCTCGTCGACCTCGCCGCCGAGTCGCGGGATGTGGTCGAGGGCGTCGATCCGGACGAAGGTGGCGCCGCGATCCCGGAGCCGGGTGGCGATCTCGTCGATCGCGCCGAGGGTTCGATCCGGCCAGGTGTGGAGCAGCACGATCGACCCGTCGCCATGGGCCAGCGAGCCGCTCACGACGCTCTCTGCCACGTCGGCAGGGGTCCGCTCCGGCGGCCAGTCCTCGCCGATGACGTTCCAGCCGACGTGGCGATACCCGGCCTCGGTCACGATCGCCTGGACCCGGGCGTCGCCCGAGCCCGCCCCGAACGGGCAGCGGAACCACGGCTTCGGGTCCACGCCCGTCGCGTCGAGGATCGCCGTCTCGGCGGTCGCGATGTCGGATCGCAGCCCATCGTCATGGAGCAGGGGCATCCGGGCGTGGTAGTGGGAATGGCTGCCGATGAGGTGGCCGCCGTCGCGGATGGCCCGAGCGCTCTCGGGATAGGCCTCGGCCCAGCGACCCTGGATGAAGAACGTCGCTGGCAGCTCGAGCCGTCGGAGGGCCGCGATGAGCCCCTCCGAGGCGAATGGCGCCGACGGCCGATCGGGATGCTCGGCGTCGAAGGTCAGGGCGACGCGGAAGGTCGTGGTCACTTCTCCACTCCGGTGATGACGATGCCCTTGACGAACACCCGCTGGAAGACCAGGAACAGGATGATCGGAATGATCATCGTCATCAGCGTCCCCGCCTGGATATAGGCCTGGTTCCGATAGTGCAGCGTGTTGAAGTGCGCCAGGCCGACCGCGAGCGGCTGGAGGTCGGGCTTCGTCGTCAGGTAGATCAGCGGCCCGAGGAAGTCGTTCCAGGCATACACGACGTGGAAGATGGCGACCGCGACGATCGCCGGCCAGGCCTGGGGAATGATCACCGAGACGAGCGTCCGGAACGGGCCCGCGCCGTCGATCGCGGCCGCCTCGTCCATCTCCCGCGGGATCGTGAGCAGGTATTGCCGGAGCAGGAACACGTCGTAGGCGTTCGCGAAGAACGTCGGCACGATGAGCGGCAGCCAGGTCCCCACCCAGCCGAGGTTCAGGAAGACCGCGTAGGTCGGGATGATCGTGACGACGTACGGCAGGAAGATCGTCGCGATGAGGATCGTGAAGAGCGCGCCCTTGGCCGGGAACCGGAAGCGGGCGAAGCCGTAGGCGACGAGCGTGCACGACAGCACCGTGCCGATTGTCTCGATCAGTGCCAGGGCCGCGGTGTTGAACAGCAGCCGCGGGTAGTTGATCTCGTTCCAGACGATCCCGTAGTTGTCCCAGTCGGGCGCGAAGGACCACGAACGCGACAGCGTTCGCCACGAGCCCTCCCAGCTGATGACCCCGGCGCTCGGGTCCTTCGGGTCGACGAACTGGCTCGACTCGCGGCCCTTCCTGACGAGCGCCAGGGCCTGCGTCGCGCCGTCGATCGGGACCTCGTAGACGTCGTACGTCTTGCCCTCGTAGTCGTACGTGGCGTGAACCGCCGGCCACTGCGGCGAGTCCAGCTGGCCGACCTGCTCCGGCTGGCGGAGCGAGACCGCGACGGCCCGCAGGAGGGGCGACAGGAACGCGGCCAGGATCACGCCGATGAGCAGCGTGAACACGATCGCCCGTGGCAGGTCGCGCCGCCGGAGGCGCGGCTCGGACCGCTCGATCGCCGGCGGGGTGGCTTCCGTCGTCGGTCCCTGGAGCGCCCCGCCGACGCTGCCCCCGAAGCCGGCCTGGCCCGCCTGGACCGTCACGACCGCTGGTCCCCGGCGTAGTAGACCCAGAACCGGGCGCTCCAGAAGACGAGGCCGGTGACGCCGAGGGTGATGAGGAACAGCAGCCAGGCGAGGGTCGCGGCGTAGCCGAAGTTCTGGAACGCGAAGCCATGCTGGTACAGCAGGAGGTTGAAGAAGAGCGTTGTCCCGCCGGGCTCGCCGGAGCCGTTGTAGAGCACCAGCGGCACGAGGAAGTACTGCAGCACGTCGACGATGCCCAGGACCAGCGAGTAGAAGATCACCGGCGACATGAGCGGCAGCGTCACGTTCCGGAGCGTCGCCCACGGACCGGCGCCGTCGATGTGGGCGGCGTCGTACAGCTCCGACGGGACCGACCGCAGCCCGGCGAGGTTCACGATGACGCCGGCCCCGATGCCCCACAGGCCGATGAACGCGAGGCTCGGATAGATCGTCACGGGATCGCCCAGCCAGTCGGGCGGGTTCTGGACGCCGAGGGCCCGCAGGACGACGTTCACCCAGCCGGTCTCGAGGTTCAGCATCCCCTGCCAGGCGAGGACGCCCGAGACGAACGGGATGACGTAGGGCATGAAGAAGAACGTCCGGAAGAAGCTCGAGCCGATGAGGTACCGGCTGTTCAGCACGAGCGCGACGGCGAACGGCACGACGATCGCGATCGGGAGGTTGAACGCCGCGAACCGGAACGTGACCGCGAGCGACTCCCAGACCTGCCGGTCGGCCAGCATCGCCTGGACGTTGGCCAGGCCCACGAACTTGAACGGCTCGTCGCGCGACAGGCTGATGTTCGAGACGGCGAAGACGAGCGAGCCGATGATCGGCAGGAGCGTGAACGCCAGGAAGCCGATGATCCAGGGCGAGATGAACAGCAGCCCCCAGCGGGCCTCGCGCCGGGCCAGCGGGCTGCCACCGAGCGACAGCCGCCGCGGCCAGCGCCGGCGGCTCGGGCGCACGGGTTGGACGGGAATCGCTGCCACCAGACCTCCTGACGCGTGACTCCGCCAGCCGGGGACCGGCGGGCGGAGTGTCCTACATCACCCCGGGCGAGGGTCAGCCGCTCGCCCGGTCCCAGATGGCCTGGATCTCCTTCTGGAGGTTGACGAACTCGGTGTCCATGTCGAGCCCGTCCTCCTTGCCCCAACGCGTGAGGTACTTGCCGCCCGAGCCGACGAGGCCGAGGGTCTCGTCATAGGCCGGCATGAACGACTCGGAGTTCGGATTGTCCGGGTACTGGAGGCTGTCGACCGCGACCTGCCAGTCGACGGTGTTCTTGAACTGGGCCTGGAGCGCCTGGATGCCGGCCTGCTGCTCCGACGACCGGGCGGGGAACCCGCCGTACGCCGTCAGGAGATCGGCCGACGCGTCACCGAGCAGGTACGACAGGACCTGGAAGGCCTCGTCGGGGTGCTTCGTCGACTTGAGGATCCGGAACGTGTCGGCGTTCAGGGACGACGTGTACGTGCCGTTGTAGGCGGGCACGGCGGCCATGTCCCAGTCGTCGAGGTCGCCGAGGCCGTACGTCGACCACAGGAAGTTCGTGCTCATCGCGACGTTGCCCGAGAAGAACGGGTAGTCGTTGGGGTTGATGTCCTTGCTCTGGAACTGCGACTCGGTGAGATCCGTGTGATCGACGTGGATGCCGTTGTAGAACGCCTTCCACGCCGCCTTCCACGGCTCGGGCAGCGTCGCGGTCTTGCCGTCCGGGCCGCCGGCGAGCTGGCCGCCACCGAAGTACGAGCCGGTGCTCCGGAGGTCGTCGCGCTGGGGCTCGAAGCCCCACTGGACGATCTTCGTCTTGTCGAACCCGGCCTGGGTCGCGTCCTTGTTGTTCTTGTCGACGGTCAGCCGCTTCGCGAGCTCCCGGACCGTGTCGTAGTTCCAGTCGACCTGCTGGCCGTCGAGGGTGTACTTGTCGCCGTACTTGTGGGGCGGCTCCGCGAGGCCGGCCTCGTCGAACAGGCTCTTGCGGTAGAAGAGCACCGAGGGGTAGACGGCGAACGGGATGCCGACCTGGCCCTGGCCGCCGACCTTGTAGATGTCGACGACGCTCGATGGGAATCCGGACAGGTCGTAGTTGTTCTTGGCGATCTCATCGGTCAGGTCGAGCCACTGGCCGTTGAACGCGTTGGCGCCGCCGATGCCGACCGGGCCGACGATGTCGGGTCCGTTC
>JBKPRF010000126.1:0-10946 GCA_046734475.1 Chloroflexota bacterium | reverse complement strand
CGGCTGGCTCGATCCGTCCGGGCTGGCCCAGGCCCTCGCCGCCGGTGCCCGCTCGCGGGGCGCCTCGATCCGCCAGCACCATCGGGTCGTCGGCGTGAACGTCGACGGCGGCCGGGTCCGCGGCGTCGAGGTGGAGCGGCGGGCGGCGTCAGGCGGCTCGAGCGGCGAGACAGAGCGGTTCGCGATCGAGGCCGACGTCGTCGTCAACGCCGGCGGGATGTATGCCCCCGAGATCGGCCGGCTGGCGGGTGTGACCGTGCCCATCATCCCGATGGCCCACCAGTACCTGTTCACCCACGAGATCGACGGTGTGACGCCGGCCCTGCCGACAATCCGCGACCCCGACAACCTCTGCTACTTCCGCGAGGAGGTCGGCGGCCTGTGCATGGGCGGCTACGAGCGCGACCCGCAGCCCTGGTCGGTCGACGGCGTCCCCGCCGACTTCAACCATCGCCTGCTCGAGCCCGACTGGCCGCGCTTCGAACAGATCATGCGCGGCGCGATCCATCGGGTCCCGGCGATCGAGCACGCCGGGGTGACGCGGATGATCAACGGCCCCGAGGCGTTCACGCCGGACAACGAGTTCATCCTCGGCGAGAGCGAGGTCCGGGGCTTCTTCGTCGCGGCCGGGTTCTGCGCCCACGGCATCGCCGGAACGGGCGGGATCGGCCAGCAGGTGGCCCGCTGGATCGCTGATGGCGAGCCGGACCTCGACCTCTGGAAGATGGACATCCGGCGTTTCGGCGGGCAGTACCGGAGCCAGGCGCTGACGCTCGCGCGGAGCTACGAGAACTACGCGACCTACTACGACATCCACTACCCCAACGAGGAGCGGGTCGCCGGCCGGCCGCTGCGGGTCTCGCCGGCATACGAGGAGCTCAAGGACCTCGGCGCCGTCTTCGGCGAGAAGTCGATGTGGGAGCGGCCCAACTGGTTCACGCCGAACGAGGCCGGCGCCGGCGTGGTGAATCGCGCGGCGCTGGAGGGGCTCCGGCCGCGGGGCTGGGCCGGCCAGCACTGGTCGCCGGCGATCGGGGCCGAGTCGCTCGCGACCCGCCAGCGGGCGGCGATCTTCGACGAGTCGAGCTTCGCCAAGATCGAGATCGAGGGTCCCGGGGCGGTTGGATTCCTGCAACGCCTGTGCGACAACGACGTCGACAGGCCGGTCGGCTCGATCGTGTACACCCAGATGCTCAACCGCCGCGGCGGGATCGAGTGCGACTTCACGGTCAGCCGCCTGGCCGACGATCGCTTCCTCATCGTCACCGGGACCGCCTTCGGCAACCACGACCTCGGGTGGATCCGGAAGCAGCTCCCGGCCGGGGGCGATCCGGCGGTCCGGGTCAAGGACGCGACCTCGGCGCGGGCCTGCTTCGGGCTGTGGGGGCCGGCGGCGCGCGACATCCTCCAGCCGCTGACTCGCGACGACCTCTCGAACACGGCGTTCCCGTACCTGACGGCCCGTGAGATCACGCTCGCGGCGACGCCGGTCCTCGCGCTTCGTGTCACCTATGTCGGCGAGCTCGGCTGGGAGCTGTACTCGCCGGCCGAGTACGGCCGGGCGCTGTGGCAGACGCTCTGGGCGGCGGGCCGCGACCATGGCCTCGTGGCCGCCGGCTACCGGGCGATCGACAGCCTCCGGCTCGAGAAGGGCTACCGCGTCTGGTCGAGCGACATCACGCCGGAAGAGACGCCGTTCGAGGCGGGCCTCGGCTTCGCCGCCCGGCTCGACAAGCCGACCGACTTCATCGGCCGGGCAGCGCTCCTCGAGGCGAAGGAGGCCGGCCCCCGCAAGCGCCTCCGGTGCCTCGTCCTCGACGACCCACGCTCGGTCGCGCTCGGCAACGAGCCGATCCGGGTCGACGGCCGGATCGTCGGCCGGGTCACGTCGGGAGGCTACGGGTTCTCGGTCGAGCGCTCGATCGCCTATGGCTACCTGCCGCCGGACCAGGCCGGCTTCGGGACCCGCGGCGAGATCGAGGTGTTCGGCGAGTGGGTCGGGTACGAGGTCGCCCGCGAACCGCTGTATGACCCCGACGGGGCCAGGATCCGGGCGTGACGAGCTCGCCGGCGTTCGGGCCCGAGTGGAGCGCCTCGCTCCGGCGCGGCAGCATGGCCGAGCTCCGCGGCTGGCTGGAGGCCGCGCTCGCCTGGTGCGACGCTGCCGACGAGATCGCGCTCCGCCACTTCCGTCGCGGCGCGACCATCACCCGCAAGCCCGATCAGACCTTCGTCACCGAGGCCGACACCGCGATCGAGCGGCTCGTCCGCGAGCGCGTGGCCGACGCGTTCCCGGGACACGGCGTGCTCGGCGAGGAGCTGGGCGACGCGACGGCCGGGGCCACCGTCCGCTGGATCGTCGACCCGATCGACGGGACCCACAACTACATGCGCGGCGTACCGCTGTTCGCGACGCTCCTCGCCGCCGAGCGCGACGGCGAGCTCCAGGTGGCGGTCCTCTCGGCACCGGCGCTGCGCACCCGCTGGTACGCCTCGCGCGGCGGCGGCGCGTGGGCAGTGGACCCCGGCGGACCGCCTCGGCCCGTCGAGGTCTCCCGGATCGCCGCCCTCGACGAGGCCCAGCTCGTCTACGCCAGCCTCGTCGAGCTCGAGGCGTCCGGCAAGGCGCCCGGGATCCGGCGGCTCCTCGGCGGGGCCTGGCGGGAGCGCGGCTTCGGCGATTTCTGGGGCTACACGCTCGTGGCCGAGGGCGCCGCCGAGGCGATGATCGAGGCCGACCTCTCGATCTGGGACGCCGCCGCACCGGCGCTGCTCGTCGAGGAGGCCGGTGGCCGGGTGACCGCGTTCGACGGCCACCGCCGGCTCGACGGTCGGACGTTCCTCGCCACGAACGGCATCATCCACGACACGATCCTCGCGGGACTGCACGGCGAAGGGGAGGCGGCCTGATGGAAGAGCGGATGCCGATGGGCGCCGGCGGCGGTCATCCCGAGACGCCGGCCACGACGAGTCCCGGGCCGGACTGGCGCACGGATCCACGCTCGCTCCAGATCCTCACGACCGAGCACTGGAGCCTCCTTGCCACCCGGTCGCTGAGCTGGAACGAGTCGTTCGCCAGGACGTCGATGTTCCTCACCTCGCTGTCGACGGCGACCGTCGCCCTCGCCCTCGTCGGGTCGGCGACCGGCTTCGGCGTCGAGTTCCTGGTGTTCGGGGTCGTCGTCCTGGCGATCACGCTATTCCTCGGCGCCGCGACGTTCGTCCGCCTGACGGAGGTGAACAACGAGGACCTCTACTGGGTTGCCGGCATGAACCGGCTCCGGGGCGTCTACGCCCGCATGGAGCCCGGCATCGAGGACGAGTTCGTGACCGGAACGACGCTCGATGTCCAGGGCTTTGCGCTGTCGTTCGGCGCGAGCCAGGTGACCGGCCTCGCGCCGCTCCATTTCCTCGTGACGACGCCGGGCGTCGTGGGCATCGTTACGGCGGTCCTCGCCGGCGTGGTCGGCGGGCTCGTCACGCTGCTGGTCTCGCCCGGGATGAGCTCGGCGGTCGGGGTCGGCGTGCTCGTGACGGTGGTGGCAGTGGCGCTGCTCTTCGTCTATAACCGTCGATCGGCAGCCGGCTACATCGATCGGATGATCCGCTTCCGCGGCGATCCGGACGCGCCCCCCGACGAGGCCTCGCCGGCGCCGTAACCTCAGGCGAACTCGAGGCGCATCAGCCAGCGCGGCCGGCCGGCACTGTGGCCGTCGGTGAGGACGACCCGGCGGAACCCGGCCGCCTCGAACATCCCCGTGAACCCGACGAACCCGAAAGCGGTGTCGATCCGCTTGCCCTCCGGGTCGATCGGATAGGCCTCGATGCCCGGCGCGCCCACAGCCCTGACGTGATCGATGGCCGCGGCGAGGAGGGCCGTCGCCACCCCATGGCGGCGGTAGCCCGGCCGGATCCGGAAGCAGCCGATCGACCAGACGGGCAGGTCGTCGACGGCCGGGATGGTCCGCGAGTTGACGAGCCGCGGCATCGCGCTGCGGGGCCCGAAGCCGAGCCAGCCGGCCGGCTCGCCATCCAGATACGCAATGAGCCCGGGGTCGTACGGTCGCTCGTCCAGGAGCGCCCGCATGCGCTCACGGTTCGATGGCTTCGCCTCGCCCGGCCTTGTTCGGCCACGGTCGCTGCCGCGCCACGACTGGCACCAGCAGCTCCGCTCGCCGTCCCCATCGGCAAGCAGCGTGACGATGTCGGGCCAGCGATCGGCGGTGGCCGGCTCGACCCGGATCAGCGCCCGACCTGCGGGGCTCGGCCGGAACGGAGGGTGGTCAGCGCGACCAGGCCGACGGCGGTCAGGAACACGATCGAGCCAATGACGTTGATCTGGACCGGCAAGGCGTTCTTGATGATGCCCCAGACGAAGATCGGAAACGTGTTCGTCGTGCCCGAGACGAAGCTCGTGATGACGAAGTCGTCGATCGAGAGCGAGAACGCCAGCAGCCCGGCCGCGACGACGCCCGGCAGGATGAGGGGGAACGTCACCTTCCAGAACGTCGCCCACTCGTTCGCCCCGAGGTCCATCGCGGCTTCCTCGAGATGGCGGTCGAAGCCGGCCAGGCGCGCCTTCACGGTCACGACGACGTAGCTGATGTTGAACATCACGTGGGCGATGAGGATCGTGCCCACCCCGAGCGGATAGAGCGTGCCCTTCGGGATGATGCCGTTGAGCGGCGGCACGGCGCTCGCCACGAACAGCGTCAGCAGGCTCGAGCCCATGACGATCTCCGGGGTGGCCATCGGCAGGAAGATGAGCGTGTTGATGGCGCCACGGCCACGGAACTGGTAGCGCGTCAGCGACAGGCCGATGAGCGTCCCGAGCGCGGTCGCGACGATCGTCGAGATGAAGGCCACGAAGAGGCTCGTGCCGAGCGACTGCGGCAGGCCCTGCCAGGCCAGCGGGTGCAGCCAGCCGTCCAGCGTGAACCCGTGCCAGATGAAGTTGAACTTGCCCTGGTAGTCGTTGAAGCTGAACAGGATCATCACCGCGATCGGGATGAGCAGATAGATGATCGCGAGGGCGGTGAACACCGGCAGCGCCCATCGATCGAGCCGCCGGACGATGGATCGGCCCATCCCCGCCCGGGGCTGGGACACGGCGACCGAGGCACCTGTCTGAGCGGTCGTCGAGCTCGTGGCCATCGTCAGCCCGTCAGCTGCTCGGTGCCGAGCGCCTTGGCATAGATCCCGACCGCGACGAGGATCGCGGCCATGAGGATGAACGACAGGGCGGCGGCGACCGGATAGTCGAGCTGGGTGAGGAACCGTCCCTGGATGACGTTCCCGATCATCGTGGTCTGGGGATTGCCAAGCAGGGTCGCGTTCACGTAGTCGCCGAGCGCGGGGATGAACGTGAGGATCCCGCCGGCGAACACCCCGGGCAGGGCCAGTGGGAACGTCACTCGCCGGAACGCCTGCCAGCGGTTGGCGTACAGGTCGTTCGCGGCCTCGATGAGCCGGTGATCGATCTTCTCGAGCGCCACGTACAGCGGCAGGATCATGAACGGCAGGAAGTTGTAGGTGAGGCCGGCGACCACGGCGAACGCGGTGCCGGTGACCGTCGTGTCGGGCGGGACGAGCCCGATCGCCTTGAGCGGCCCGAGGAGCGGGCCCTCGTCGCCCAGCACGATCTTCCAGCTGATCGTCCGGATCAGGAAGCTCGTGAAGAACGGGGCGATGACGAGGAACAGCAGCAGGTTCTTGTAGCGACCGCCCCGGAACGCGACGGTGTAGGCGACCGGGAAACCGATGAGGAAGTCGAGGATCGTGGCCGCGCCGCCGAACAGCAGCGAGTTCCCGAACTGCCGGCCGAACCGGGTCAGCGACGTGACGTAGGCGGCGGTCGATCCAGAGAACTTGTAGCCCGCGTCGGGGTTGCCCGACGAGAACGACATGAGCAGCATCTGGAATGTCGGCCAGACGAAGAACACGAGCAGCCACAGGATCCCCGGCGCCAGGAGCAGCCAGGGCGTCCAGCGGCGGAGCCGCGATCGAAGACCGCGCCGGACCGGAGCCGTGGCGACCGGCGCGGTGCCTGCCGTTGCGGTCATCCGATCAGCCCACCCCGGAGCGACTCGTAGGGCGTCGCGTCACTCGCCCGACAGGTCGGCGTAGAGCTCGTTCAGCTTGTCCTCGATGTCCTGGCTCAGCGACTCGAAGTTGTGGAACTTGGCGGTGATGTCCGGACCCGGGAAGAGCAGGCTCAGGTAGTAGTCGTCGAGCGGAGCATCCTTGTTGAGGTCCTGCAAGACGGTGTCCGCGCCCTTCACGGGGCAGACGTAGTAGATGTAGTTCTCGATCTGGCCGGCGATCTGCGGGTCGTAGACGAAGTTCATCATGAGCTCGGCGGTGTACTTGTGGCGGGCACCCTTCGGGATGAGCATGTTGTCCGTCCAGACCATGCAGCCCTCCTCGGGGAAGACGAAGGTGTCGCCCTCGGTGCCCGATGAGGCCAGGTCGCCGGACCAGACCATCGCCGCGTAGACCTTCTTCGCGGAGAAGTCCGCGAGGTATTCGTTGCCGGTGAAGCGGACGCCGGCGTCGACGAGCGGCTTCATGTCGTCGTGGACCTTCTGCAGATCGTCCGCGGTGACCTTCGTCGGGTCCGGATCGATGCCGAGCTTCAGCAGCCCGAGGCCGAACGTGTCGCGCTTCTCGTTGAGGAACGTGATCTTGTTCGAGGGCAGGGCGTAGAGGTCCTTGAGGTTCTTGGGCTCGGGCTTGTTCACCGCCTTGAGGGTCTTGGTGTTGTAGCCGATGCCCGTCATGCCCGACTGCCACGGGTAGTGGTAGTCGTTGCTCGTGTCCCAGGGGTAGTTCTTCAGCGCGTCCTGGAGGTTCGCGACGCAGTTCGGGACGTTGCCGTGGTCGATCGGCTCGGCCCAGCCCTTCGAGATGATCTTCGCGGCCAGCCAGTCGGTGACGACGATCAGGTCCCAGCCGGTCTCGATGCCCACCTGGAGCTGCGGCTGGATCAGCGCGTAGAAGTCCTCGTTGGCCTCGATCTTCTCGACGTAGTTGACCTCGACCTTGTACTTCTCCTGGAACTGCTGGATCGTCGGCGAGGAGCCCTTCTCGTAGACCCCGGTGTCGTAGGCCTTGCCGGTCAGGTCGATGTAGGCCGGCCAGTTGGCGAACTGGAGCGGGCCCGTCGGCGTGGGTGGGGCGGTCGGCGACCCGGCCGGGGTCTGGCTGACCGGCGGTGCGGTCGCGACGAACACCGAGCCGGCCGGCGTCGCGGTCTCGTTGCTGCCCGCGCAGGCCGCGAGGAAGGCACTGAACCCGACGAGCGCCGAGCCCTGGAGGAACCGGCGACGGGTCAGCCCGGCGTCGAGGAGCGGGCCTTCAAGGTCGGGCGCGGCAGGCTGCTGGATCGGCTTGGTCATCGGATCGGACCTCCGTTTCAGGCGACTGCGGTCTCGGCCGCGACTTCGGTGGGGCTCTCCGTGACGACGAAGGAGTGCTCGGGCAGCCACGAGAGCTGGACGTTCTCGCCGGTCGCCCACAGCTCGGCCTTCGTGGCCCGCTGGACGTTCTGCTCGTAGACGGTGATCGAGGCTCCGTTCGGGAGCCCGACGATGTACTGGGTGCTGACCCCGAGATACGACGCGTCGGTGATGGTCCCGGCGAGTCGGTTGCGGTCCTCGGCGACGCTGTCCGAGGTCTCCGAGAGGCGGATCTTCTCGGGCCGGACGCCGAGGGCGATCGGCCCCGTGCGGCCGTCGAGGAGGCCCTTGGGGACGCGGACGTTCGAGCCGTCCTCGAGGCGCAGCCCGACATACCCGTTGGCGATGCCGTCGGGTGTCGCGGGCAGCAGGTTGCTCACCCCGAGGAAGCCGGCCACGAACCGTGTCTGGGGCTTCTCGTAGAGGACCTCGGGATCGCCGAGCTGCTCGTAGCGGCCCTTGTTCATCACGGCGATTCGATCCGACATCGTCATCGCCTCTTCCTGGTCGTGGGTCACGTAGATGAAGGTGATCCCGACCTCCTGCTGGATTCGCTTGAGCTCGACCTGCATCTGCTTGCGGAGCTTGAGGTCGAGCGCGCCGAGCGGCTCGTCGAGGAGCAGGACGGCCGGCTTGTTGACGAGGGCCCGGGCGAGGGCGACGCGCTGGGCCTGGCCGCCCGAGATCTGGTTCGGCTTGCGGTGCTCGAAGCCCGGCAGCTCGACGAGCTCCAGCATCTCGCTGACGCGGGTCTTGACCTCGGCGTTGGAGACCTTCCTGCGGCGCAGGCCGAACGCGACGTTCTCGAAGATCGAGAGGTGGGGAAACAGGGCGTAGTTCTGGAAGACGGTGTTGACGTTCCGCTGGTACGGCGGCAGCCAGGTGACGTCCCTGCCCTGGAGCTCGACCCGGCCCGAGGTCGGCTGCTCGAAGCCGCCGATCATCCGGAGCGTCGTCGTCTTGCCGCAGCCCGATGGCCCGAGGAGGCTGAAGAACTCGCCCTCGTTGACCTCGAGGTCGATGTGGTCGACGGCGAGGAAGCCCGCCTTCGGATCCGCGCCCGGGACGGACTTCGCGACACGCCGACCCTGGGCGTCGCCGCCGAACCGCTTCGTGAGCTGGACCAGCCGGACTCCGACGTCGGCCACGCTCGACTGGCTCCTCCCGGACACGCAGCGCGCCTGTAACGGCCGTCCTCCACCGACGGCCCACGCGGTGGGCCGAGGATACGGACGCTCGCGCGCGAGTGTCAAACGACGGAGTGACGCTTGTGCATGGCCCGCGCGGTGCGAGATTCGCACAATTTGGCAGGCTCGCCCCTCGAATTCCATAGGTTCGGCCGTCGTCGGCGGCCGGGTGAGGCGGGCGTGGCGGCGTGGCATGGCAACGATCCACCGTCCACCGATCGGTGAGTGCTCGTGACCAGGTCGGCCCGCGGCGGGCGTCCCGAGAAGGGGCGGGCTACGATATCGACGCAGGGGCCGTCAGAAATCGCGCCACCCGCTCAGGCACGCAGGCCACGCGAGGGACCCACACACCTTGATCTCGCCAATCACCGAGGCCGCCGTCATGGAGGCCCTCCGCCACGTCCAGGAGCCCGAGCTCGGGGGCGACCTCGTCACCCGGAACATGGTTCGCGACCTCCGGATCGATGGCACGGCCGTCGCGTTCCAGATCGAGCTCACGACGCCGGCCTGCCCGCTCAAGGACGAGATCGAATCGCGGGTGCACGCCGCGCTCGACCCGCTCGGCGTCGAATCGCTCGACCTGACCTGGGGCGCGACCGTCCGCCGCGCCGCGCCGCGGCAGGCGGAGCAGCTGCTGCCCGGCGTCAAGAACGTCATCGCCGTGGCATCGGGCAAGGGTGGCGTCGGCAAGAGCACCGTGGCCGTGAACCTTGCCGTTGCACTGGCGAAGGACGGTGCCGCGGTCGGCCTCCTCGACGCCGACATCACCGGGCCGAACATCCCGCTCATGCTCGGCCTCGACGGTCAGCCCGGGAAGACCGACGACAACAAGATCGCGCCCCTCAGCCGACACGGCGTGAAGGCCATCTCGATCCAGTTCTTCGTGCCCCAGGGCCAGCCGATCATCTGGCGCGGGCCACTCGTCGGCGGCGCCATCACCCAGTTCCTCCGCGACGTGGACTGGGGCGAGCTCGACTACCTCGTCATCGACCTGCCGCCCGGCACGAGCGACGCCCAGCTGACCCTCGCCCAGGCCGTCCCGATCTCGGGCGCGGTCCTCGTCACGACGCCGCAGGAGGTGAGCCTCCTCGACGTCGAGAAGGCCCTCGCGATGTTCAAGCGGATGAGCGTCCCGGTCATCGGCCTCGTCGAGAACATGGCCGGCTTCGTCTGCCCCCATTGCGGCGAGAGCGTCGACATCTTCGGCCGGGGCGGCGGCGAGCGGTTCGGCCGCGAGCACGGCATCGAGGTCCTGGGCGGCGTGCCGCTCGATGTGACCGTTCGCCAGGGCGGCGACGTCGGGGTGCCCGCGGTCGCCCAGCGTGAGCCGGGTCCCGCGGCGCAGGCCCTCCAGTCCATCGCCCGTACGGTTGCCGCGCGGATGAGCGTCCGCGCCGCGGCGGGCGCCGGTCAGCCGGTCCTGACGATCTCCTGAGCGGCGCCGCGCGAGGCGCCGGACCGCCCGACCTCCGCGACCAGTCCCGGGAACGCCGGCTGCACCGGCACCCCCGACTCGGCGCACATCGCCTGCATCTTCGCCCGTCGCTCCGAGGGGTAGTGGACGAGGAAGCCCTGCGCCGCGCCTGATCGCCGGACGTGATCGATCGCCTCGTTCGTGTCCATGTGCCCCCGCCGGGCGTCGTCCATCCGGCCGTCCTCGAGGGTCGCCTCGACGATGAGCGCGTCGGCGCCGCGGGCGAGCTCGATGATCGACTCTGCCGGGCCCATGTCGCCGGCATAGACAACCCGCGCGTCGGGGCCCTGGATGTCCATCGACCAGGCCGGCACGTAGTGGCCGACGGGATGGGGCGTGATCGTCAGCGACCCGATCCGGAACGACTGGCCCGATTGGTATTCGGTCACCGTGAACGCCGGATCGAAGAAAGCCGATCGCTCGTTGATCGCGGTCGCGAGATCCTCGAGATGGTCGCGACCGCCGGGCGGCAGGAACAACGGGCACGGCGCCGGGGCGGGGTCGCCCCACGGGAAGCGGTAGCGCAGGGGGGCGAGATCGATCCAGTGATCGGCGTGGAAATGGCCGATGACGATTCCCGACAGGTTGAGTGCGCCGATCGTCGCCTCGACCCGGGCCGCGATGCCGCTGCCGATGTCGAACAGGACCGCCGTGTCGTCGGTCTCGACGAGGATGCCGGAAGCGGCGGTATCGGCGAGTGGGCGGGCGGTCCCGGTCCCGAGAAAGGTCAGGCGCATGAAGGCTCCCTGCATCGGCGTGCTGGCGGCCCGCATGGTGGACCTTCGGCCGCCGCGACCGAAGCCCGCCCGCGACGAGCCGGGTGTCGCG
>JBKPRF010000125.1:0-5751 GCA_046734475.1 Chloroflexota bacterium | reverse complement strand
GACCTGCCCTCGAAGATCCTCCATCGCCAGGTCATGACGCCGCTGGACATCGAGCTGACGACGGGGCTCACCGAGGGCAACATCTTCCAGGGCGAGCTCTCGCTCGAGCAGCTGTTCTTCTCGCGCCCGGTGCCGGGCTGGGCCCGCTTCCGGACACCGATCAGGGACCTCTGGATGTGCGGCTCGTCGACCCATCCGGGCGGCGGGATCATGGGCGCCAACGGCCGGATCGCCGCGATCGAGCTGCTGCGGTCCCGCGGGAAGCGAGCGGCGTGACCGCCACGAAGGACGGCGGCTGGGACGCGGTCGTCATCGGCGCGGGCCACAACGGGCTCGTGACCGCGGGATACCTCGCCAAGGCCGGCCTGCGGACGCTCGTGCTGGAGCGGCGCGACCGACTCGGCGGAGCGGCCGACACCTCCGAGCTCGCGCCCGGGTTCAACGCGCCGACGCTCGCCCACACGGTTGGGAGGCTGCGCCCTTCGGTCGTACGCGACCTCGGCCTGGCGAAGCACGGGCTCTCGCTCATCGCCCCGGAGGTGCGGGTCTTCGCTCCTCGGCCCGAGGGCCTCGCGATCACCCTCTGGTCCGACGTCACGAAGACGGCCACCGAGCTCGCCCGGACGCCGAGGGTCGGCGCCGCGGACGCGGTGGCGTATCCGCGATTCGACAAGGCGGTCCGCTCGCTCGCCCGCTTCCTCGATCACCTCGGCCGGGAGACGCCGCCGGACATCGACACGCCACGCCTCGGTGACGCGCTCATGGGCCTCCGGCTCGGCCGGTCGTTCCGGGGCCTGGGCAAGGAGGGCTCGCGGACCATCCTGCGTGTCCTGCCGATGGCGGTCGCGGACCTCGTCGCCGAGTCGTTCGAGTCGCCGGCGCTGCGCGGCCTCCTGGCGTGGCGCGGGGTGCGCTATGGCGCGGTCGGGCCGTGGAGCGGCGGGACCGCCTCGATGCTCCTCCATGACGCCGCGGGCAACGACGGCGGCGCGGCGGGCGAGACGGTCTTCGCCCGTGGCGGTCCCGGCGCGCTGGCCGAGGCGCTGGCCGCCGCGGTGCGCGGTTTCGGAGGCGAGATTCGCACCGGCGCCGAGGTCGCCGCCATCGTCTCGCGCGACGGGCGCGTCCGCGGGGTGGTGCTCACGGGCGGCGAGGAGATCGCGGCGCGGGGCGTGGTCTCGGGCGCCGATCCGAAGCGGACGCTGCTCGACCTCGTCGATCCCGTTGCGCTCGGTCCGTCGCTGGGCTGGCGCGCGGGCAACATCCGGACGCCGGGCGTCGTGGCCAAGGTCAACCTTGCGCTTCGGGGCATGCCGGTCTTCCCGGCCGCCGGTGGCGACGAGGCCCGAGTTCGCGGCCGGATCGTGCTCGCGCCCTCGATCGACACGATCGAGCGGGCCTTCGACGCTTCGAAGTACGGCCGCTGGAGCGACAGTCCGGTCCTCGAGGCGACGATCCCGTCGCTCGCCGACCCGTCCCTCGTGGCGGGCGCGCCGCCCGGGAGCCAGGTGATGAGCGTCATCGCCCAGTACGCGCCGTACGCCCTGCGCGACGCGACCTGGGACGACGACAAGGAGCGCTTCGGGGACACCGTCGTCCGGACGCTCGAGGCGGTCGCCCCCGGCATCGGCGGGCTGATCACCGCTCGCGAGGTCCTGACGCCGGTCGATCTCGAATCGCGCTTCGGGCTCACCGGCGGTCATCCACTCCACGGCGAGGCGACCCTCGACCAGTTCTACCTGTGGCGGCCACTGCTCGGTCACGCCCGATACCGCCTAGCGCCCGAGGCCCTGCGCGGCCTGTACCTCTGCGGCTCCGGCGCCCACCCCGGCGGCGGCATCACGGGCGGCCCCGGCCAGAACGCCGCGCGCGAGGTCCTGAAGGACCTGCACTAGGGCCGATTCCGCCTCGGCGCCCGGGGTCAGACGATCGGCTCGGCCGGCTCCACGTCGCGGTCGATCCCGGCGGTGGGCTCCCGCGGTGTCCGCACGACCCGGCCTTCGCGCTCGCCGACGCGCGCCGCGGCCCGGGTCGCGACCGGCGCCTGCTCGCCCCGTCGCTGCAGCAGGTGGAGGAACAATGCCGAGATGACCGCCGCGACCGGGATCCCGAAGATCGCGCCGCTGACGCCCGCGACCTTGAGCCCGACGAGCACGGAGCCCAGGACGACGATCGGGTGGATGCGCAGGGCGTCGGCCATGATCCGCGGCTGCAGCGCGTTCATCACGAGCAGCCAGCCGACGATGACGATGCCGAGGGTCCAGAGCAGCGCGTCGGGCTTCGAGACGAACGCCACCGCCACGGGCGGGATCCAGGCCACGAACGGCCCGAAGAACGGGATCGCCATGAGCAGCCCGGCAACGGCCGCCGTCACGGCCGCGTAGTCGAGGCCGAAGATCAGGCTCGCGAGCAGGCAGACCAGGGCGAAGACGATGCCGGTGATGACCTGGCCCCGGATGAACCCGCCGAACGATCGGGCGACAGCCTCCTCGAGCAGCCGGGCCTCCGTCTTGTAGCCGCTCGGCACGAGCCAGAACAGGAACGCGACCAGCTTCTCGCGGTCCGCGACCATGTACAGCGACAGGACGATCACGAGGAGCAGGTTGCCGATCGCGCCGAGGCTCGCGACGGCCAACGCCTGCAGCGGTCCCGCGAGCGCGGCTGCGTAGTCGCTGAGGTTATCCAGGAAGCTCGTCGCGGCCGCGTTCAGGTCGACCTGGTTGAGGCCGACGTCGTTGAGTCGCTGTTGCCACGGCGCGAGGATGCCGGGCAGGTCCTGGCGCAGGTGGGGCACGTTCGCGATGAAGGTGCTCACGCCGCCGAACAGCGCCGAGGCGACCGCGATCGTCGCGACGATCAGCGTCCCGAACAGCACGAAGTACACGGCGAAGACGGCGCCGGCCCGGCTCAGGACGGGGACCGCGGTCCGGAGCGCGGTGACGAGCGGACTGATCATGAACGCCAGCAGCCAGGCCAGGAAGAAGAGGAAGATCAGGTCGCTGAAGAACGAGACGACCTGGCCGACGAAGCCGAGGACGATGAACGCGAGGGCGACCGCGGCAAGGACGAAGATCGCGTCCAGCCAGCGACGTTCGCGCGGCGTCAGCTCCGGCATCGGCCGCTCATGGTAGTGCCCGCGGATTCGCGCTAGCGCAGCCCCATCCGCTGGCGGACCTCGGCCATCGTCGTCGCGGCGATCGGCGCGAGGCGGTCCGCGCCCTCCTCGAGGATGCCCTCGACCCGGTCGGGGTGGGCGATCAGCTCGAGGTAGCGCTCGCGGGCTGGCGCGTAGTGGGCGATGAGCCGATCGGCGAAGAGCCGCTTGTTGTCGACGCAGCCGGTCCGGGCGGTCCGCTCGCCGTCCCAGATGTACTCGTAGTCGTCACCGAAGAAGCGTTGGAGCTGGCAGACGTTGCAGACCTCCGGGCGGCCCGGATCGGTCCGGTGGATCCGCTGCGTGTCGGTGACCATCGACATGACCCGCTTCCGGATCTCCTCGGGCGGCGCGAGGACGTCGATCGTGTTGCCGACCGACTTCGACATCTTCCGGACGCCGTCCGTGCCGAGGACGGTCGGCGCCTCGGTGAACACCGCCTGTGGCTCGGGGAACGTCTCGCCGTAGCGGCGGTTGAACGCCCGCACGATCTCGCGCGACAGCTCGAGGTGGGCGGCCTGGTCGCGCCCGACCGGCACGACCGTGGCCTTGTACATGACGATGTCGGCGGCTTGCAGGACCGGGTAGGTCAGGAGCCCGTGGTTGACGTCGTCGGGCTGGGTCTCCTGCTTCTCCTTGTAGGTCGGCGTTCGTTCGAGCCAGCTCACCGGGGTCACGGTCGCGAGCAGCCACGCCAGCTCGGTGTGCTCGGGCCGGTGCGACTGGACGAAGAGCGTGCAGCGCTTCGGGTCGAGGCCCAGGGCCAGCAGTGAGGCGGCCATGTCCCGCGTCCGTTCGCGCAGGACGTCGGGGTCATGGGTGCTGGTGAGGGCGTGGTAGTCGACGATGCAGTAGATCGCGTCGTACTCGTCCTGCAGCCGGACGTAGTTCCGGATCGCTCCGAGGTCGTTGCCGAGGTGGACGATCCCCGACGGCTGGATGCCGCTGAACGTCCGGGTGGCGACGTTCCTCGGCGCGGTCGGGGCCAGGGCGGAGGCGATCGCGGGGCCGGCGGTCATGGCCGGCGAGTGTAGCCGAGCGCCCTCGGCCGGCCCGTACCATGCGCCGATGGATTCCCTCGGCGGCTACTCCTCGCGGCCGCGCCTGGTCGAGCGCTACCGGCAGTTCCTGCCGGTGACGGAGGCGACGCCGGCGCTCACCCTCGGCGAGGGGTTCACACCGCTCATCGAGGCGCGCCGGCTCGGCGCCCGAATCGGGCTGCCGCGACTGCACCTCAAGCTCGAGGGCCTCAACCCGACCGGCTCGTTCAAGGACCGGGGCATGGTCGTCGCGGTCTCGAAGGCGCTCGAGGCCCGCTCGACCTCGATCATCTGCGCCTCGACCGGCAACACCGCGGCGAGCGCCGCGGCCTACGGGGCGGCGGCAGGCGTCGAGGTCGTCGTCGTGCTGCCGAAGGGTGCGATCGCTTCGGGCAAGCTCCTCCAGGCTCTCGTCGCGGGCGCGAGGGTGGTGGCCATCGACGGCAACTTCGACGACGCCCTGCGGGTCGTCCGGGAGCTGTCGGCCGAGCCGCGCCATCCGGTGACGCTCGTGAACTCGGTGAACCCGGACCGGATCGCCGGCCAGAAGACCGGCGCGTTCGAGGTCTGCGACGACCTCGGCCGGGCGCCCGATGTCCTCGCGATCCCGGTCGGCAACGCCGGCAACATCACGGCCTACTGGGCGGGCTTCAACGACTACGTGGCGGCGGGGCTCATCGATCGCTGGCCGGCGATGGTCGGGTTCCAGGCGGCGGGGGCGGCGCCGATCGTGACCAACGCGGTCATCGAGAAGCCCGAGACGGTCGCCACCGCGATCCGGATCGGCAATCCCGCCTCGTGGGCCGGCGCCGTTGCCGCCCGTGATGAATCGGGCGGGCGGATCGACTCGGTGACCGACGACGAGATCCTCGCCGCGTACAGCGCGCTGGCGATCGAAGGTGTGTTCTGCGAGCCCTCGTCGGCGGCGAGCCTCGCGGGCGTCATCAAGCTGGCCAGAGCCGGCGAGCTGGCCCCGGACCTCCTCGTGGTGTGCGTGCTGACCGGGGCCGGCCTCAAGGACCCCGACACGGCGGAGCGGACGTCGATCGGGCGGGTCATCGAAGCCGAGGCAGACAGCGCCGCCGTGCGCAAGGCGATCGGCTGGTGAGCCCCGACGCCGTGATCGGGCGCCGGGTCATCGTCGACGTCCCCGCGACCATCGCCAACCTGGGTGCGGGTTATGACTGCCTGGGCCTCGCGGTCGACCTCTCCCTGCGGGTCCAGCTGGACGCGGTCGAGCGCGAGCGCGGGCCGGCGGTCGACCTCATGGTCCATGGCGAGGGCGCCGGCGAGCTGTCCGCCGGCCGAGGCAACCGCTTCCTCGAGGCGCTCGACGCCGGCCTCCGCGACCGCCGAATGGAGCGACCCGAGCAGGTCACCTGGCGCGTCCGGATGACGAACCAGATCCCGCTCGCGCGGGGCCTCGGCTCGAGCGGCGCCGCTGCCGTGGCGGGCCTGCTCGTGGCGGAGGCCCTGGCCGACGGCGGTTCGAGCGCGCAGGGCAGCTCGGGCGCGCCCGGTGACGGCCTGCTCGACAGGGCCGCCGCGCTCGAGGGC
>JBKPRF010000124.1:0-4908 GCA_046734475.1 Chloroflexota bacterium | reverse complement strand
ATTGCAGTCTCGTGGGCTCGGAGATGTGTATAAGAGACAGGTCAGGACCATCATCAGGTACGCCGGGGCGATGCCGCCCGTGGCTCCGAACTTGAGGCCGAACAGGCTCGGCGGATCGATCGGGTTGATGCCGAGCGGGCCGCCGGTCAGGTTGGCGTTCACGAGCTTGATGAAGCCGAGGTCGATGTTGACGCCGACGAGGTTCTTGAAGATGACCGGCACGATCTCGCCGAAGCCCAGCGTCACGATCGCGAGGTAGTCGCCGCGGAGCCGCAGCGTCGGCGCGCCGAGCAGGGCGCCGAAGAAGCCGGCGACGCCCGCCGCCAGCGGCAGGATGATCCAGAAGGGCAGGTGGATGCCGGGGAACCCGGGCGTGACGTCGCTGAACAGGACCCACGACACGGCCGCCCAGTGCGGCGAGGCGAGGAACGCCGCCGTGTAGGCGCCGAGGGCGTAGAACGCCACGTAGCCGAGGTCGAGCAGCCCGGCGAAGCCGATAACGATGTTGAGGCCGATCGCCATGATCCCGAAGATCAGCATGAACACGACTTCTGTATCGCCCGGGATCGGCAGCGGGTAGACGTTCCGGCTGAACGGCGCCAGGACGTACTGGTTGAGCACGGGATACGTGATCCCGAGGATCAGCAGCAGGGTCAGCAGCCCGGTCCGGCGGGGGCTCTTCCGAAGGTTGGTCCGCCACGACTGGACGATGCCCTGGAGGCTCTTGTCCACCAGCTCGAGCCAGCCGATGAAGCCCGACGGCGGAGCCTTCACATCGCGGATCTGCTCCATGGTGCTCACGCGCGGTCGGCCAGCTGCTGGCCGAGGATGCCGCTGGGTCGGAAGACGAGGATCCCGATGAGCACCGCGAACACGATCGCGTTCGTCCACTGGGCCGCGAGGTAGCGGTCACTGAAGGCGTTGACCAGCCCCAGGACCAGCGCCCCGAGCACGGCGCCCGTGAGGTTGCCGATGCCGCCGAGCACGGCAGACGTGAACGCGTTCAGCCCGAATCGGAAGCCGAGGTTCCAGACCGTCGTGCCGTTGTAGAGGATCTGGACCACGCCCGCGGCGCCGGCCAGGGCGCCGCCGATGATGAACGTGATGGCGATCGTCCGATCGACGTTGATGCCCATCAGTCCGGACGTCGCCTGGTCCTGGGCCGTGGCCCGCATGGCCTTGCCCTGGCGGGTCCGCCGGATGAACCACACCAGCGCGATCAGGAGCGGGATCGTCACGACGGCGACGAACAGCTGGCGGTACGTGATCGCGATCGTCGTCGTCAGGCCGAGGACGTCGGTGAGCACGTTCGTGTTCGGGATGAGGTCTTCCATGCCCTGGGTGTTGACGTTGGCCGGCCCCTTCCAGAGCAGCGCCACGTTCTGCAGCACGAAGCTCATGCCGATCGCGGAGATCAGGGGCGCCACCTTGGGCGCGTTGCGGAGCGGCTTGTACGCCACCCGCTCGATCGAGAAGTTGAGGATGGCCGTGAGCACCATCGTCATCACGAGCACGGCGATCACCGCGAGGGCAATCTCGCCGACGCCCGCGCCGGGGTGGATGCCGGTCGCCACGAGGAGGGTGATCGCGATCATCGAGCCGATGGTGAACACGTCACCGTGGGCGAAGTTGATCAGCTCGATGATGCCGTAGACGAGCGTGTAGCCGAGCGCTACGAGGGCATAGATGAGCCCGTTCGACAGGCCGATGATGATCGTCTGGGTGAGCTGATCCATGGGTCCCTCGAGGTCTGCCCGGGAACGAACGACTGGGTCAGCGGGGGTGCTGAAGGGGGCGGGCCGTTCGGCGCCGCCCCCTTCCAGATCGTCAGGTCGAAGCGGTCAGCCCGCCGTGACGGTCAGGATCTTCTGGAACGTCGGCGGCCAGCTGGTCTCAACCTTGTAGGCCGTCATGTTCTGGTTCGTGTTGTCGCCGTTGGCGTCGAAGCCAACCTTGCCGATGACCGTGTCCAGGTCCTTCGTGGCCAGGACGGCCTTGAGGACCTCGTAGCGGTCGTTCGCAGTCGCGGCAGCCTTGAGGGCGGCCAGGGCCACCGTGGCGGCGGCGTTGCCGTACGACGTGTACGTCGCGGGCTGCGTGCCCCCGTGGGCGGTCTTGTACTCCTCGAACCAGGTCTTGCCAGCGCCGGTCAGCTGATCGGGGCCGATGCCGCCGAAGGTCAGGAACGTGCCGTTGCCGGCCGCGCCTGTGCCGTCGTACCACGACTTCTCGAACACGCCGTCGCCGGACATGATCGTGACGTTCGGGAGTGCGGACCGGAGGTCCTTCCAGAGCTTGCCGGTGTTCTGGCCGGTGATCGAGCCGATGTAGATGAAGTCGGCGCCGGAGTCCTTGATCTTCTGGGCCAGGGCGCTGTAGTCAGTCGCCTTGGCGTCGAAGCCCTCGGATGTCTTGTTGGCGCTGAGCACCGTCAGCCCGATCTCGTTGGCGTGGAGCGCGAAGGACTTGGCCAGGCCCGCGCCGTACACCTGCGTGTCGTCGAGGACCCAGACCTTCTTGGCGCCCATCTCCTTGGCCCACTCGGCGCCACCCGCACCCTGCTTGTCATCGGTGCCGATGACGCGCACGTAGTTGCGGAAGCCGGCCGGGTAGTACTTGCCCGGCTCGCCGGTGTCGGTCACGCCCTGGACCGCCTTGGTGAGGCCCGGGTACGAGTTGGCCGGGCTGATCATCACGAGGCAGGCCTGGTTCAGGATCGGGATCGACAGCTTCGCGGCGCCCGAGTTGTAGGTGCCGATGTAGACCATCGCGTCGGGATCGGCCACGACCTTGTTGGCGTTGGCCTGCTCGACCGCACCGTCCCAGTCGCCGTTGTTGGCCGCGGACGAGTCGTCGAGATCCGTGTACTTGATCGTGAAGTTGCCGACCTTCTGCCCGTCGAGGATGGTCTTGATCTGCTCGACGAGGGTGTTGGTCTGCTCCGTGTTCGTGCCCTGACGCGGCAGGCTCGAGTACACGTGGATTTCCGTCGTGCTCGTGCCCTTCTTGTTCTTGCATGCGTCGGGCTGGGTGGCCGTGCCGCTGGATCCGCCGGGGGTGCCCTGGTTGCACGCGGCAACCACGAACAGCGCGGCGAATCCGAGGACGCCGAGCCTGGTGAACTTCATCCGGTTCTCCTCCTTAAGTCGATCGCCCGGTGCCGGGTCGATCCCCGGTCGGTCCCACCCGACACTGCCCTGAGCCGGTCAGCGATCGCCTCCGGCGCCCGTGGCCCGGGTCCGCCTCGGGAGTGCCTCTGGTGAGGACTGTCCGAGGAGTACACAGGGCTGGAGGTGCGCGGCGGCGGCGATGCAGCGGTCGGCTCCGGGCGGCGCGCAGGTTGCCGCCGAAGCGATGACGTATATTAGGGGTCGGCGCACCGATTGCAACACCGGTCGTCCGCCACCCGGGAAGGTTTCAGGAGCGTTTCACGCTCACCCCCGTGCGGTCTGGCGGACCCGGCGACGGTCGACCCCGGTCGGTAGGTCCAGTCGGTCGGCGCCAGCCCGCAACGAGGGACATACCGGCGCGTGGAATACAGCATCCGAGCAGCTCGGATCACCGATATCGACCGGTTCGTCGCGCTCAGCGGCGATCGGCTGGGAGGTCGCGTGCCCGGGCAGCCGTCGGCTGCCGACATCCTGCGCCAGCTCGTGTTCCTGCCCCACGCCACCGTGCTCGTGGCCGAGCGGCGGCGTGACCTCGTCGGTGGGGCGGTCCTCGCGATCCGCCCGTCCGTCGCGGCCGGCGGCTATGTCGGGACGATTGACCTCCTGGTCGTCGACCCGAGCGCCGATCCCGACGACGTCACCGAGTCGCTCGTCGAGGAATGCCTGAGATCGGCCGCCAACAAGGGCTGCGCGACGGTCGAAGCGCCGCAGCCGGACGACCCCGCGGAGCGGACCCGCTGGGAACGTCTCGGATTCGAATCAGAGGGTCCGCGCATCGGACGCGCCGTCGCTCTCACGGGAGCCGCGGCGCGATGACCGCGGCCATCGCCGGGCATCGCCCGGGCGGGGCCGCAGAGATACAGGAGTACAGGTGAGCAAGAACGTCGCCGTCTTCGTGGACGTGGCGAACATCTTCTACGCGGCCAAGGCGGCCGGGGTGGACATCGACTACGTCACGCTCTTGAAGGCCGGCAGCGCGGGTCGTGACCTCGTGCGCGCGTACGCGTACACGGGCCTCGACCCGGACAACGAGAACCAGCGCAACTTCCATGAGTTCCTGCGCCGCCACGGCTACAAGGTGGTGAGCAAGGACATCCGGAAGTACGGCGACGGCAAGGTCAAGGCCAACCTCGACATCGAGCTCGTCGTCGACATGATGAAGACCGCCCGGAACCTCGACATCGCGATCGTCGTGTCCGGCGACGGCGACTTCGCCCCGGCCATCCGGGCCGTCCAGGAGATGGGCGTTCGGGTCGAGGTGGTGAGCTTCCGGGGAAACACGTCCTCGGATCTCATGGACGTCGCCGACCAGTTCACGGACATCACCCAGATCGCGAAGGTCGAGAAGGGCTCGTCGCGCTCCGGCCGGCGGGTGGCCGACGACGAGGAGGACCTCTCGATGACGGAGGTCCCCGACAAGCAGTCGGAGGGCGTGGGCGAGTCGCGCCGCGGTCGCGGACGCGGCCGAACCCGCACCGGCGAGGCCGTCGCCGCGAGCGGGGCGACAGCGGGTCGGTCCCGTCGGACCACGACCGCAGCGAGCGCGGCCGCATCGAACGGCGAGGGCCACCTGGTGGCGCTCCCCGGCGAGAAGCTGTCACGGGCCGCCTCGAAGGCGGCCGTCGAGGCGGCCACGGCACCGCAGGCCGACGCCGAGGAGGCTGACGAGCTCGACGAGGCGAACGAAGGAATGGCACCAGCCGAGGCCGGCGATTCCGAGCTCGGCGAGGACGGCGCC
>JBKPRF010000123.1:0-5941 GCA_046734475.1 Chloroflexota bacterium | reverse complement strand
CGGGAACGCTGATCGGATGCGGACTCCGGCAGGGGAGCCCGTCACGGCCCACTCCCTCAACCCCGTGCCGATCGTCTTCGCCGGCCGGGCAGTGGCGGGTCGCGCCCTTCGCGACGGCGTGCTCGCGGACGTCGCCCCGACGCTGCTGGAGCTGGCCGGCCTGCCGGCCTGGGCCGAGGTCACGGGCCGCACGCTCCTGGAGTAGCATTCCTCGCCGCCACCCCAGGAGGTCCCTCACCCGTGAATCCCGTTCTCGCTGCCGGTCAGCTGATCGTCAGCGTCGCCCTCACCTTCTCGATCCTGCTGCAGTCGCGCGGCTCAGGCCTCGGCGGCACGTTCGGCGGCGACTCGGCGGTCTACCGCAGCCGGCGGGGGATCGAGCGGCGACTGTGGCAGTTCACGATCGTCCTCATCGTCCTGTTCGTCCTGTTCTCGCTGTCGTCGTACGTCTTCTCGCCGACCGTCGTCGCCTGACCTCCACGATCCGGGCCGGCGGATCGGTGGTGAACCAGCCATGACACTTCGCGACCGGGGCCTGATCGCGGTCCTCGCCGTGGCGCTCGTGACCCTGTCCGGGGTGACGCTCGCGGCCTCGTTCGTCCCCGACGACGAGGGGCACGGCGGCCAGCCCTCGGGCCTGCCGGGGGTCCGGCCCTACGTCGAGGGGGTTCTCGGCCACGCGACGAACGCCAGCCCGTTCGGGGCGCGCTCGCCGGCCGATCGCGACCTGGTCGCGCTGCTCTTCCGGGGGCTCGTCCGCCTCGGCCCGGGCAACACCGTGGTGCCCGATCTGGCGAACCGCTGGGAGGTCGACCCGTCGGGAGGCGTCTGGACGTTCCACCTCCGGCCGAACCTGACCTGGGACGACGGTGAGCCGCTGACCTCCGACGATGTCGTGTTCACGCTCTCGGTCCTGAGCGACCCGTCCTATACGGGGCCGGGGGCCGCGTCGTGGCGCGAGGTCACCGCCAGCGCGCCGGACCCACAAACGGTGGTCCTGACCCTTGACACGCCGCTGGCCGGCTTCCTGCAGGCGGCGACCCAGCCGATCGCGCCGGCCCACCTGCTCGACGGGATCGACCCGGCGGAGCTGCCGGACGACGACTTCGGCCGATCGCCGGTCGGCTCCGGTGCCTTCCGCCTCACGCTGCTCGATTCGAACCAGGCCACGCTGGAGCCGGTAGAGGCGGGCGAGCTCAACGGCGGTGGCGAGATCCCGAACTTCGAGACGCCGCGGGCGACCGATTCGCTCGCGACTCCTGGTCGGACTCGACCGCCCGATGCGGCCGTGCCGTACCTGGCGGGGATGCGGTTCCGCTTCTTCGATGGCATCGACGCCCTGTCCGCCGCCTGGCAGGCCGGAGAGCTCGACGCGGTCTCCGGCCTCGGCCCGGTCGACGCGGTCGCCCTGGCGAGCGGCGGCGAGGGTCGAGTCCTGCGTTACCCGGGCACGACCCTGCTCGCGGTCGACCTCGACCTGCGACCTGCCCGCCCGGAGTTCCACGACCCGGTCGTGCGGCGGGCGCTGCTCCAGGCCATCAATCGCGACGCGATCGTCGCCCAGGTCCTGGCGGGTCTTGGCGTGCGGGCCGACTCGCTCGTGCCGCCGAGCGCGGCCGTGGCCGCCGCGTTCACGCCGACGCCGGTCGCGTACGACCCCGCCGCGGCCCAGAAGGCATTGACGGGCGCGGGCTGGAAGAAGGGCCCCGCGAGCTGGGTGCCGAAGGGCGCGAAGGATCCGCTGTCCATTGAGATCCTCGCTCCCGAACAGGCCGCGAATCCGGTGGCGTTCGAGACCGCACAGGCGGTCGTCGCGGACTGGCGCGCGATCGGCCTCGACGCGAGCGTCACCGCGTTGCCGGCGACGGAGCTCCTCGGCGAGCGCCTGCACCCCGGCGGATTCCAGGCGGCGGTCCTGCCGTTGGCGATCGGCCTCGACCCGGACCTCTATCCGTTGCTCGCCTCACCGCAGACCCGCGGCGGCGGCGCGAACGTCTCGGGCCTGCAGGACCTGTCGCTCGACAAGCTCCTCTCGGCCGCTCGGGCGCCGGCTGCCGAGGCGGCCCGGCTGGCCGCCTGGAAGGCCCTCGAGATCCGCCTCGACCAGAACACCTACATCCTCCCGATTGCCTTCCGGGACGAGTACGTCGTGCTCCGAGACACCGTCACGGGACCCACGCCGCGACCCGTTTCGACCTCCGGGGACCGGTTCTGGGACGTGCTAACATGGCGCCTCCTCGACGGCCGGTGACCCCTCAGTTCCGGCTGCCGAACCCACGCCGAGGTGGCGAAACTGGCAGACGCGCTAGCTTCAGGAGCTAGTGCCCGAAAGGGCGTATGGGTTCAAATCCCGTCCTCGGTACCAGCTCCTCGGCGGGCAACGGCGCACCTCTTGCCCAGGTGGCGGAATTGGTATACGCGTACGTTTGAGGGGCGTATGAGGCAACTCATCCGGGTTCAAGTCCCGGCCTGGGCACCACCTTCCCGCTGATGCGGCCCGGCTGCCGCGTTCCTCGCTGTGCGTGGTCGCTCACGCATGATCGGATGCGCTCGCGACCGTGCGTGCTCGGGCCTTGCATCCGGACCACCTCAGCGGCAGGTGGGTACGAGGCACTCCCCGTCGAGTAGGCTGCCCGCGGGCGGTTAGCTCAGCCCGGTCAGAGCGCCTCGTTTACACCGAGGACGTCGGGGGTTCGAATCCCTCACCGCCCACCATCTCGAGGGACTTGATGTGCCGGCCATCGGCTTGGCAAAATACGCGCGGGTCGCGACTGTATTCCGGGATATGGGCGATGTGGGGGGCGGACCGTGGCGGTGGCGGTCGCTGAGATCCTGCGGCTGTGGCGCGAGGGCGAGCGGCTCCTGGAGAGCATCGAGCCGACGGCGACCGAGCACCAGCTCATCCACTTCGAGATCGTGCAGCTCCGCGACCTGTACCGGCTGCTGACCGAGGCCCCTCAGGCGCCGAGCGCGGGGCTCTTCGCGTCGGAGGCGGCCATCGAGCGGGCGGCGGCAACGTTCGAGCGCGCACGTGCTCAGCTGAGCCCGAAGCGGTCCCCCGGAGACGCGCTGGTAGACTGACCGCGCCGGCTGCGGCAGCGAGGGGTATCGGCCGCGTCGTCTGGAGGGCTCAATGGAGATCTGGATCGTTCTGATCGTCATCGCGGTCATTGCCGTCGTGGTGATCGGCATCTACAACGGCCTGGTCGGGCGCCGGAATCGAGTCGACGAGGCGCTGTCGCAGATCCAGGTCCAGCTCAAGCGGCGGCATGACCTCATCCCGAACCTCGTGGAAGCCGTCCGCGGCTACATGCAGTTCGAGCAGAAGGTCCTGACGGATGTCACGAACGCCCGTGCCGCGGCGGTGAACGCCGGGGCCCAGGGCAGCGTCGGCCAGCAGGCCCAGGCCGAGAACATGCTCACCGGCGCCCTGCGATCGCTGTTCGCCGTCGTCGAGAACTATCCGGAGCTCAAGGCCAACCAGAACGTCCTGTCGCTCCAGGAGCAGGTGACCACCACCGAGAACCAGATCTCGTTCAGCCGCCAGCACTACAACGCGACGGTCCTCGAGTACAACAACGGCATCCAGACGTTCCCGAACAACCTCTTCGCCGGCCTGTTCGGCTTCACGAAGCGCGAGTTCTTCGAGGCCGAGCCCGAGGCGGCCGAGGTGCCGAAGGTCGATCTCAGCCTGACCCAGCCGCCGGCGGCCTCCTGACCGAGCCGCACCTGCCCGGCCTGCGGATCCAGCCGCGGGTACCCGGCCCACGACGATGACCGAACGCGCGACGTTCTTCACTCAGCAGGCGGCCAATCGCCGCGATTCGATCCTGCTCGTGATCATCGTCGCGGCCGCCCTCGGGCTGCTCGGGTTCGCGATCGGCTACGGAACGAGCGGCTACGCCGAGACCGGCCTGGCCGTGACCGCGGGGGCGATCGTCCTGGCGCTCGTGCTGTCGGTCGGGTCGTACTTCGGCGGCGACGCCCTGGTCCTCGGGACCTCGGGCGCCAAGGAGGTCGATGCGACCTCGGCGCCACAGCTCATGAACGTCGTCCAGGAGATGGCCATCGCCGCCGGGACGCCGATGCCGCGCGTCTACGTGATCGACGACACCGCGCCGAACGCCTTCGCGACCGGCCGCGACCCGAAGCACGCCTCGGTGGCGGTGACGACGGGCCTGCTGCAGAAGCTGGATCGCGAGGAGCTCCAGGGCGTCCTCGGCCACGAGCTGTCCCACGTTCGCAACTTCGACATCCGGTTCGCCCTGCTGGTCGCCGTGCTCGTCGGCTCGATCGCGCTCATGGCCGACTTCTTCCTGCGCTTCACGTGGTGGGGTGGGGGACGCCGCGGCGGCTCTCGCGATCGCGACACGGGTGGCCTCCAGGCGATCGTCTTCATCGTGGCGATCGTCCTCGCCGTGCTCGCCCCGATCTTCGCCCGCCTGGTCCAGCTCGCGATCAGCCGCCAGCGGGAGTACCTCGCCGACGCGTCGTCGGTCGAGCTCACCCGGAACCCGCACGGGCTCGAATCAGCCCTCGCCAAGATCGCCTCGGACCAGGAGGTCCTCGAGGTCGCCAACCGGGCGACCCAGCACCTGTACTTCACGAACCCGATCAAGAAGTTCGAGGCCCGCTCGAGCTCCATGTTCTCGACCCACCCCGCGATCGTCGATCGGATCAACCGGCTCCGCCAGCTTACGGGCGAGGCGCCGATGGACGCCCAGGAGTTCGCCGCGCTGCGCGGCCTCGACTGAGGCGGCGTGCCTCGGGCTCGGGAGCCCGTGCTATCCTCGGCGCGCCGTCGGAGCCGATGGGCCTGCGGTCCACCGGGCCGAGATAGCTCAGTAGGTAGAGCACGCGACTGAAAATCGCGGTGTCGCCAGTTCGATTCTGGCTCTCGGCACCATCACCTACGGGTGACTCCGGTGGCGGCACATCGAGCGGAAGTGGCTCAGTTGGTAGAGCATCACCTTGCCAAGGTGAGGGTCGCGGGTTCGAGTCCCGTCTTCCGCTCCACTCTCTTCCCCTCGAACCTCGCCGAGGCACGCTGCTGCCCCTTCGTCTAGTGGTAGGACAGCGGACTTTGGATCCGTTGGGCGAGGTTCGAATCCTCGAGGGGCAACCACCTCGGCGCTCGTGCCCGGACCGTCCATCCCGACCCCTGTGGCACAATCCGGCGGCCCCGAGGCGACGTGGTGAAGTGGTTCAACACGGAGGTCTGCAAAACCTCTATTCACCGGTTCGAATCCGGTCGTCGCCTCCACCCCCGTCTCGCGAATGCGCGGAACTTCGCCATTTCTTCACCGCGGCGCAAGCGTTCGGCCCCCACGGTGTATCCGTGCAGGTTTCAGCCCTCGAGCTCGACGACGCCGCGTGGGACGCGTTCGTCGCCGACAGCGCCGCACCGTCCTTCCTGCAGGCGACGCCGTGGGCCGAGGTCAAGCGCCCGAACGGCTGGCAGGCGGCGCGGGTCGTCGCGAGCTCGGCCGAGGGTCCGGTCGGCGCGCAGCTCCTCGTCCGACGCCTGCCGTTGCCGTGGCTGCACCCGGGGTTCGGCTACGCGGCCCGCGGCCCGGTCGCCTCGTTTCCGCTCGACGCCAAGCTCCTCGCCGCCTTCACCGAGGCGGCCCGCGGCGAGGCAGCGCGGGCGGGCGCCGATGTCGTCCGGATCGATCCCGAGGTCGAGGATCCCGACGGTGCCATCGCCGCCGCGCTCCGCCAGCTCGGCTGGCAGCCCGCCCATGAGGTCCAGCCGGTGATCAGCCGCGTCCTCGACCTCACCGCCGGCGAGGACCACCTGTGGCGAGACATCCATCGGAAGTGGCGCCAATCGATCCGCAAGGCGGCGCGCGACGGGACGCGCGTCGTGGCGGCCGGCCGCGAGCGACTCGACGAGTTCCATCGCATCCATGCCGAGACGATGGCGAGGGTCGGGCTGGCG